>PIVW01000340.1 GCA_003353825.1 Chloroflexota bacterium | reverse complement strand
GTCACCAGGACAATAGATACGGATAGGACGGCTGCTGATATCAGAATGCCTACTAACAACGCGGGCCAGGTGCTATACTTGACCTTGATCACCGATGTCCAGTGGCCAACGATAACACCCAGGGCATAGCCGACAAATGGGAAGCTGTAGATGGCATTCAAGATGACATTGCTCTCTGTGTCCGCTGGTGACTGCGTAACGACAATAATGTCATAGATGACTGCCACTACGAACAGCCCTACGGAGACCCCGATAGTCGCCTTTCTCCACTTGCTCATTAGTAGCTCACCTGCACATGGATGTGGTCTTGGTGACGCTCATCACCATATACAGCGGTCGTGTGCTTGCTGCCTTTCCGGTAGGTTATCTGCTTCAGGAACTTAGATACACGCAACGCCAGATCAGCGGGCATATCCTCAGTGCGGATATCAGCACCACGACCGAAGACATGCACCCCTGGTTTGTGCTCAGGGTCGTCGTATATCTTCCGCTCTTCTTCTTCAGTACGCATAATGCTAGTCAAAGTTATACCAGCGTAGCCGGGAGCTTCGATACCGCAGAAGGCATCTACTAGCTGGATAATCTTCCTGAGCTTAGGGTCGATGCTCTCACCAGCCCACTCGTGCTCAATCTTGGACGTCTTGAATCGTATCATACTGGGTCTCCTGATGCGTCTAATAGGCCATCGGTTTTGAGCTCTGAGATAGCTTGCTCTCTGAGTATAGCCGCTTGCTTCTGGGCTATCAACGACTCCTTGGTGGCCACCTTGGTTTGTGCTGCATCGACGTTGGCTTTCTCTGTCGCAGTCATCTGCGCTATCTTGCCTTTGCTCATCTTCCAATACTTGGGATCACAATCTGGCACAGCGGGATTAATCAACCAGTTATCGCCATACTTATTATCAGCATGCCCCTTTTTGTAGTAAGGCGTATGAACTGACATCTTCCGCTCCATCGTCTCCGTATTGAGTACATTGGCCATCATCGTCTCCTTGATATCGTCTTAGTAGGCGTGGCTTCCCAGGTAGGCGAAGCGGTAGGCGTAACAGTCAAACTGTTCGGTGACACGTCGGCAAGGGCTGTAACCACTGCGCCATCAGTACCGCCGACCATAGTCTCACGGTTAGATAGGTCAGTACAGATTGTATCATGGCCACGGCTTTCGAATATCGTCTTGATCTCTTCAGCAGATAGCTCCCTGGTATAGTCCCGCCAGTCTGCCATGTAGCCATTGAGCCGCCAGGCATTGTTAGGGAAGCGGCCCTGGTACATCGTATTAGTTGTCAGCGTCCTGGTCATAACTTGGTTGCCTGTAGTCCCTAGAGCACCGTTGACGTACAGCGAACATAGGCCAGAGGAAGAGTTGAGCGTCCAAGCGTAGTGCTGCCAGTTGGTGATAGTCCCCACATCATAGTTAAAGATGACAGTATAGTAAGTTGATGAGCTATCCAGGATATGAAGTACCATCAACGTCCCGCCGTTCGGGAACCAGTCATACCCATTAGCAACAGAATTGAGTGTGCCTCCTAGTACGCCGAAGTTATTCCAAGGGCTAGACTTTGACTTGGCCCAGAACATTGATGTATGGTTGACCCCGCAAGGCACAGAGCCTACGGACAGATACTGAGATGAGGCAGCGACAAACTCTATAGCCATTATGCAATCGTTATTTTGAAATGAGTCACGCCGTAATCGCCAGACAGGTCATCTGTGCTAGCATCTATGCGAGATAGTTTGATCCGTATCTGGTCATTGCTTGACCATCCCAGGTTTGCTATGGTCTCTGTCCAGGTGGATCGGTCAATCTGGTCTTGAGTACCATCAATAGCGAGGTCGCCGCTCTCTTTGCTAGAGTATGCAGCGTCCCAGTTCTCTCCATTCGCCTTTGCTGAATGGTAAAACTTCAGCTCTATATTCTTACTTGCAGCAGCAGTCACCGCATAGCCATACGCTTCAAATGTTACCGTCTCAGTGCCAGCAAGAGTGCCTACGGTGAAAACAGCCTCCAGGAACTCTTCTGTGCTATCGTCAAAGAGCTGCCGCTTGATAGTGCCATTAGACCCGGTGTCAGTATCCAGAGGGGCAGGGTTGGCTATAGGGTAGTCCCAGGAACCAGCAGGGAAGTTGTAAGCCAATGGAGCGCCACCACCACCCGCTAGGGTAGCGATATCACTGACTGGAGCATCGCCAGGGCTGCCGCCTTTGAGTGAGTTGAGGTTAGCCTGAAGCTGGTTCACATCAGCCGATGCTACCGTTTGCCCAGGTGATTTAGATATTACTTGCCAAGCCATAGTGAGCTCCTAATTCGTTCGAAGGGTATCATTGAATACGATACCTTTGGTATTGCCATTGTTCGTGCAGCCGTCTTTGGCATTGACTTTGTTAGCGGCGTTCATATGTATATCTTCGATAGTGCAGCTAGCCATAACACCCGTATTTGTTGCTGTAAACACTCGCTCAGTACCCCCTGCGCTACTTTGCAGAGTACCACCACTACCAGAGAGAGAGTCTGTAGTGACAATATCGGATGCGTTTTTGGTAGCTCCAGCGCATTTGAGGATAATATCCTCAAATGATAATCCACCAAAATCTATTTGCTGTGTACCACTTGACCCAACAAGCGATAGTGTCCCTGTGCCTTTAGTCCAGACGATTGAGCCTGCGCCCTGGTCCATATCCATAACGCCAGACACTTCAAAGTCAGGATTGTTGACTGACGCATCGACTTCGATGTCATCGCCAGCATCTACGGAGTTGACAGCAAGCCTTACACACTTGAGCGTACCTGCCATAAAGGTCAGCACACGGCCAGGATCAGATTGATCTGACTGTAAAGTGTAGTTTGCGTTTGAGAAGTCGGCTACTGGAGCTTCTTGGCCACTAGTATTCCAATGGTCGATAATAATACCCCCGGCGTGAGAAAATGCACTTGTCTTAGCTATCGAGTAAGACGACCCACGTAGATACCAGATATTAGTCGCATCGCCAACAATATCACAGTTTGCACCTAACGTCAACGTACCAGAACTCGTTAGCATCTGTATAGTCTTCCCTGAAGCAAACACGATCGTGCCGTTGACTGTAACATCTGTTGTGTTAGTCCATCCGATCACTTGGCTCGATACTCCTAACCCTGCTAATGTCGTAGTAGTTCCAGCATTAAAAGTGATCGTTTCTGGCCACCAGCCTGAATCATTGCGCCAGCTACCGTCACCATCTATAACGAGATTACCTAACGTCTTCCCGCTGCCCGCAAAACCTGCATTGGTAAGCGTAAGAAAAGAGGAGCAGGTCAGTGTGAAGTCGCTATTTGAAAACAGATCTGCGTAGGCGCGCAATCTGAAAACTCCAGTAGAGAGCGTACACCCTGCATTATCTGCGCCCAGAATAGAATGATCGCCTGAGGCTCCGCCCATATCGAATTGGCCAGTGGTCACCATGTCATAAGTGCCCAAGCTCAGATCGCCCGTCCAGTTATCAGAGCCACCCGATGCAGCAGCGCTAGAGTTAAACGAGCCTATGCTCCAGTTAGCAGTCAGCACTATAGAGTCACCGCTAGATGTAGCCGAGCACAGCGCACCATCACCAGCACCAGGTACGCCAGCCCCACCAGCGCCGCCCTCACTAGCAGCCCAGTTGTTGGCGTTAGCCTGATCATTGTCCGCATCGTCATTCACCCACCAATAAGTAGCCATTATTTACCAACCTTTGCAGGAGCTGCCGCAAGCTTCTCGGACTCTATATGCTCAGCAATTTTAGTACAACAGATGAGGTCATCCTTCACAACCTCGTGATACACCTTGCGCTCAACAGGTACGCCAGACGGGGTGAGCTTCCCTGTCACCACTTGCGCTGTGACTGTGCCACCCTCGCCATCATCGACCTCTTCCTCTACATACTCGGTGATGTACTCAGGGTAGTCGTACATAGTCCGCTCGACTGTCTTCACATCTGCCGCATCGATAGGCACCTGATAGGTCTCGCCAGTGGCAGGAACTTTGACATCCATGCTATAGTTCTCGCCATCCTTAACTAGTCTATATGCTACGGTCATGCTGCCACCGTATAGAAAAGCTCAATCGTGATATGCTCAGCATTGTTATTAGCATCCACGTTAAGCGCAAACATATTCCCCGCAACAACAGCAGTAGTCCACCCCGTCAACGTGGAATCTTCCGACTTTAATGCAGCGGATATAGTAGGCACAGCAGCAGCAGTGATGCTATCAGAATTATCAGGTGGAAAGTTCGCATAGGTGTCCATCCAAATATCAATAGTTGTAGTCGTACTTTGGTCAGCGGACATCCTTACTGAAGTGATAGCCGCGCCAATAGGTAGAGAGAAATAGCCAAGTACCTGGCCTGTTGTTATAGCAAAGCCATTCCCATCTATCTGAACAGTTTTGACTCTCGCACGGTTATTGATAACGGTACTATTCGCGGTAACCTTTGTATCAAAATTGGTAGGTGTAGCAACAGCGGAGCCATTGCCAAGCCATATCTCATTGCTAGGTATATTGGGTACATCATTAGAACGCCCCGCCCCGACCATTGTGATGACACCTTGAGAGCCGTGAACTCTAGTCATCAGCCCTATCTTCTGGATGAGGTTAGTCCCTGTCGGCTTGGTCACTGTCCATCCACCGCCTGAAGCAACATATACTGAATCATTGACAGACGGAGCCCCAGTAGAGGTATCAAGTGCAGTGAGTTGCCCTGACTGTGTAAGCTGTACGGTAGCCGCGTTCGTAATGCTTCCATTATGCATACCAATAGCAGGCATAGTCGCAGCAGCAGCCGCATCGGCAGCCTCTACTTCAATCCAGCCAGCAGCATTATACCCGGCTAAATATACAGGCACCCCAGCGGCAATCGTTCCCGCACTTCCCTTCCTCACATCCAAGTGAATATTCTCAACAGAGCCTGTAATAATGCCTGTGATGTTTGTTCCTAGTAAGGATGGCGCACTACCGATAACCACGCTCTGATCAATGAACCCATGGTCTGAGCCATCAGATCCCCGGTGAGTGTTATTCAATCCGACATCAGAGTGGTCAGTACCTGCTGATGTTCTATGCGTATTGTTCAATCCAACATCTGAATGGTCAGTACCATCACTGCCACGGTGAGTAGTATTGAGCCCAATAGCAGCCGCATTTGTATCAAGAGCATCGCTGACAAAGGCTCCAGCTACACCAGAATCATTATCAACCTGGGAAGCATCATAGTCGCTAGCTGCCGCGACTACAGCGCCTTGCCGTCCGAAGACGCTAGTTACGACATCTGTATGGTCAGCCTTCTGCCAGACAGTGCCGTTATTGACAATCCAGTCGCCTATGCTCCAGTCGCTTATGCCATCAATAGTTGTAGTGCCGTTTGCACTGACGACATAGTAATCACCAGTGCTACCACCGCCGCCACTGTCGCTGAGCGTGGGGGTGTTCGTATTAGCATCCCATACGCCACGATATATAAGCGCACCACTGAGGATAGGCTTGCCTTCTGAATCGACAGCCATGACGACTATCTCGCCATCGCTAGTCTTCCCGGCTATCTGAAAAATCTTCGGCTTGTGATTGAGTGCCGCCATTGTAATCTCCTAAGATACGAAGCCGCCATCCGCAGCTAGCATCACCTGTAATATCTCGCCTGTGTCTCTATTGACTCCCGCCATCTGGAAATGTGGAGGGATAAAACTGATCACCTGGTTCTCATTCTCTTTGTCAACCTTGAGCGTTATAATATCTCCGCTAGGGTCTATGCCACTAGCCCAAGCAATCTGTGGCTTGAAAGTAAGGATGTTCATGCACTTCTCCTAAACATACGCTTGACAAGATCCCACAAAGTAATCATCCGCACTTCGTCAAGCACATCACTGAGCTTCTTATCCAGGACAGCATACTCGCCACGGAGTAGCTCTAGCTGGTCCTTGCAATTGCAGACGGCCTTCGTCTCTTTGACTTCAACCATCTTTATGGAGCGTTTAGCTGTACTGCTAGACATTATCAAACCCCCATAGGTGGATACGGTAGTCTATCGGATTGCCAGATGTATTGCTAAGGCTCATCGATGTTATCAGCGTCTGGTTGATTGTCTTACTCTCGCCACCCTTGACTGTGAAGCCAGTTGAGTTGCCATTGAGCTTGACAGTCAGGTCGTCAGACGCATTGTCGTTGTTGATCTCGCAGGATGTAACAGTCTCCAGTGAGCCGAAGTTGACAGCATCATCGGAGACCGCATTTGCGATTTGAGCTTCAACAGGCCAATAGGCATTTGCTGAAGCAGTGATATCATAGCCGCGTGTCTTGAGGCTGCTTAGTGTTCGTCCTTTCATCGTGTTCTCCTTAGTGATCTTGCGACATTAGCCGCGCCTATTGCAAAAAATGATGCAGAGCAAAAGCTACCGATAATGTAAATGGCGACAATCTTGCCTTTCTCTTTTTTACTCATACGACTTCTACTCTGCTTGCGCATATCTCTATTGCTGCCAGCCTGGGCAGTC
>PIVW01000339.1 GCA_003353825.1 Chloroflexota bacterium | reverse complement strand
AAGGTGATTAATGCTCCAGATAGGCTAAGAATAAGTGTTCGTCAGTATCCACTAATACTTTCGGGTTATTTTTCTTGTCGCTGCTCGATTTCTTTCTCAGAAACTGCGAAATATAGGCTAAGGCCAACTCAAAGAAATAATGTAACTATTCAGGCATAGCCTGAAGGCGATAAGCATATGAAACACATAGGGAACGCATATGAAGTTCAAATAGTCAGGTGCAAGAATGTATGACTATGAAAGAATTGTCGAGATATGACCGCCAGCAAGTGAATGAGATGGAGCGGGAAGACCTGATAGAACTGATCGAGGTATTGTATACGCGTGTGGAAGGATTAAACGAGGAAATAGGGGGACAAAAAGTGCGGATTCAGGAATTAGAGGATCAATTGGCGAAGCATAGCGGGAATAGCGGGAAGCCGCCGAGCAGTGATGGTTTGAAAAAGCCACGCACGCAGAGTTTACGAGAAAAGAGTGGTCGCAACCTCGGGGGACAGGAGGGTCATCGGGGTCAAACCTTGAAGATGGTGGAAACGCCGAACCATGTTGAATATCATCTCTTGGCGGAGTGTCCGCATTGTGCGGCAGACTTATCAGAGGAAGAGAGTGAAGAGTACGCACACAGGCAAGTGTTGGATGTGCCGCCGGTGCAGGTGGAAGTGACGGAGCACCGGGCGGAGGTGAAGATTTGTCCGTATTGTGAACAGCGAGCGCAAGCATCCTTCCCCGAAGGGGTCAATCAGCCGGTGCAGTATGGTCAGCGTTTGCGTGCGCAGGCCAGCTACTTGAATACCTATCACTTCATCCCCATGTTTACGAACGGTAGAGTTGCAGGTACACGCGTCTGGAACCCAGTTCGATGAAGAATAGCGCACAGAGGGTTTGCAGACGGACTGTCTTCACAGTAAAGAAGTCGCAGGCGAGCAGTTTGTCTTTGTAGTGGCTCACCAACGTTCGCCAGCCATTCGACCAAATCGAACCGGCACCGGTTGGATGTCATGGGCTTTGAGGACGTCGCGCACGGTGCTCTTGGAGACAGCACAGCCCAGTTTCAGCAGTTCGTCGGCGATCTTGCCGTAGCCCCAGCGATGGTTCTCTTTGGTCAGGTGTAGAGTAGAACCGGATCGTGCAGTTCATCGCTGATCGACGATCTGCCGCCATGATCGACTGGTTTTTGTTTCCATGTGCGGCGTACGAGTTCCCGATGCCCGCCAATGACAGTCTTCGAATTGAAGACACGGAGGACCCAATCCAGTTGGTTCGTTGTGCGGCAACTTCACCTTTTCAACGTCGCTCGCCAGCACGGCCAGCGACCACTTCTCCTGCCGACTGGGCTTGACAGCCTGAGTCTGTTTGCGGGCGAGCACATCCAGTTGTAGGTGAAGGATAAGTATCTCGATATCTTTTTCATCGGTGGAGAGATGGGCGATGCGCAGGAGATCGATGACGGTGACGCATAATTGTGCCAGAAGAGAGAAGAACATGCCGACATTTTGGTGTCGGGATTTGCAAAAGGCAAGAGCGTATCGAAAGTGAGATCAGTTCGGCATGTTTTTTCGTGTCAGATCGCTTCCCCTGAAGTTATTACAGGGTGCGAGTCAGGCATGCCATCCAGCATGAACGAAGATTGTTCGAATCAGCATGCTGAACCGGGGATGACCCACTCAAACCGAAGGCATCCGGGGAGAAGCCTGCTTTCGTTCCTGTCTATGGCGATAAAACCGAAAGCTTTCCGCTATCCCACCAGCTATGAGTGCCGGCATCCAGATAACCAGGACGACCAGGGCGTAGAGACGCGTACGCGGCGCGGCCTTTGGCATCGGCGTGCGGACAAAATCCGCAACCACATTGGCAGACAGAGCACCAAAGCTCAAGCAGGGCAACACCACCCTGGTGAGTATACTATCCGGTAGCAGCGCAGCAGGCGCCAATACCCACAGAACATACCAATGCTGAAACCAGAAGCTGCCAACCAATAGATAGAGCAAACTCAGTCCCGCGATTGTGCGCCACAACATGCGCTCGTCACCCCAATCAGGCGCAGGTGAGCGCTTCCAACGGTTTGGGCGAAAATCCAGCATCCATAAGGCAACGAGAACGGCACTGACAACAAATAACAAGGTGGGCAGTTGCACTGTCAGTCCCAGCACCATTTCTTTCGGCCAATGCCGCTGAATGTACAACACGTAGTAGATTACGTGCCAGGGTGAATTGGCCAGGAAGATCGATCGCTCATGCAACATACGTGGCAGTGTGCTCCACCCTTCGAATGGCGCGTACAGCAACCAAGACAGCAACAGTCCGATCACCCCTGCTGCTGTGCTGACACCAATAGTACGCAGCCATCCGCGGCGTCGAACGATCCACAGGCCAATGGCGGGTAGGAATATCAGCACTGTGACCTTCACATGCAATGCCAATACCAACACCAACAAAGCAGGCAGCCAACGTTGCCGCTGTAAGAGCCACAACGAAGCTAACAACAAGACGATCATGACGGCATCGTTGTGAGCGCCGATCGCAGTGGTGATCAGCAGCATAGGGCTCCATAGCCAGGCTGCTAATGCCGCCGTCGCCAGATTTGGACGATTCCGCCGTACCATGCTCATAATCAGCCAAGCGGAAACCCCCGTGAGGGTTATAGCAAGCAGGCGATAGCTCACGAGATACACACTGAGCATTTTGCATGATGCGGGCGATCTTGGACAGGATATCTGCGTTGTCGTCCACAGATCAGATGCCTTGAGTACAAAGCGCACAACCACCGCGACACCAGCACTGGTCATTTCCCACAACGGGCCGTAGGTGTCTACGTGCCTGATCCACGCTGCATAGCGATAGAATGGGGCTTTGCTCAACTCCTCGGGTGCTCCGGCAAGCGGATTGGCTCCATATTCAACTATCATACGTCCACGAAAAGTATAATCGAAGATATCATGCGATTCACCACCGGGAGCCACGGTTAGCAATACAGCACTGCATACCAGCCAGACCCCAACAATCAGCAACGAATGTCGTCTGGAGTCAGAAAGGTAAGCGTTGAGAAGACGCAACGCCAGCATATATAGCACAGTGAGACCCAGATAGATGGCGAGATGATAGCTGAGATTGATGCTGGTGGGATATACCATCAGCGCCCAGGTGGCGCGGGGATCGGCCAAGCTGGCCATTAACGGGTAGCGAAAGGCCAGAAGCATGTAGAGGATGATGGATCCAACGGCGATGGAAGGAAGCCAAAACGGCCTATAGAGAGAGGAACGACCTGGCAAGCGACCTATTATGTTCTGGACAGAGGTGAACATGCTCACCCCCACACCTTACTGCCCATCACAAACTCCATTTCATCCCACAGGACTGGCATGGCCATGGTGCCGGCGATTCGCGAAGTACAGCCGAATGTATATCCTGATAGCGAGTTCCTTCCCATACTTCTGCCAGAGGTCTCGCAAAGCTGTTGCCCAGCATGATGCTCGAATAGTCGGCCGCAGCAAACGGTGAAATGCAACAGGGCAAGGCCGTGCCGTTGGCCGTGATGTACATGAGAATCCAGGGCCGCATGCATCCTTGCCAAGGATGGGTACCCTTGATGGCTACACTCGTGGGCAGCGTAGAGGCGCCAGATGTCCCGAAGAGCAATCCCAACTCGTCGGCCAGCCACTCGCTCTCCTCGATCAGCGCTGCCTGTTGTGCTTCCAAGCCGCAGCTGACACCGATCAGTCGCTCGCCAGACCGGGGATTAAGTGTATCGATGAGGGTTGTGTGCGCCAGCGCCTGATCAGCGTTGCGGCCGCGCTCATCGATAAATATTGCCAGATTTGCAGCGTCTTGCGGTGGTAACGCATCCGGATTCGACCAGGGATTCATGTGTTCTACTTTACCTTGAGCTTGCAATGAGTCGATGCCTTCGTGCTAGGTTCTGTTGACACTCTTAAAAATCACCGCTGAGAACGCGAAGAACGCAGAGAAACCCGGAGAAAGGGGGTATATCTTTGCGTCCCTTGCGCTCTCCGCGGTAAGAAAGTCACCATTACGTACAATGTCAACACAACCTAGTTCATTGCCGGCAATAGCAGATAGCATGACTGTGAACCTAAATGACCATGTTACCACGCCATCTGCGCCAGATAGCGCCGCGTGTGGCTGGCCTGGTCCTTGGCCCTGTTATCATCGTCGAAAGTCTCGATTTCGGAACGCAGATATTCCAGTTCGGCGATTGTATCCACATCGTACCATTCAGGGAGTAGCGAGACCGATACTTCTAGCTCAGCGGCAAGGGCGAGTGTGTCTGCCAGTACGCGTGGCGTGCTCATCTGCACATCGCGCAACAGGCGTGGATGAGGCTGTTTCATACCAATCAGGTAATATCCACCGTCAAAGCAAGGGCCTATCACGACATCGGCGACATCCAGACGGGTGAAAGCATCATCTACATAAGCGGCGGGCAAGGTAGGACTGTCACTATTTATTACCACAGCGCGATCGGCTCCGTTGGCCAGGGCGCTGGTCAATAGATGATCGAGGCGTTCACCTAAGGAGTGGCCGCGTTGCTGAGAAAGCATCATGTCGGGGGCAAGTTGCCTAAAATAACCTCCCCTATCTCCATGCAGGTGGACGACAATGCGCTGGACATCTTGGACGCGTCGCATGATATCTAAGGTGTCATACAAGAAACACTCGTAAAGGGACGCTGCCATCTCTCCGCTTAACGGCGGACAGAGGCGTGTCTTGGTATGTCCAGCCGCCGGTTGTTTGGCCACCACAAGCAAGGAGCCGCGCATGGAGATGCCCTGTTCAGCTCAACAACAGGGCAACCCTGGCCCAGAGACGACCCTCTGCAGCTGGTTTGGCGAATCGCGGACGTAGCCAGCCATCTACACCCATAAACCGGCCAGCCGCCGCCCCAAGCAGCGCAACCGAAAGCAGTAAAATTGCACCATAGGCCCACTCCCACTCGAACGGGCGCGGTATGTTGGCTAGCGACACCCACAGTTGCCCCACAACCCCAATCGACACCAGCGCGCCTAACCGTGAAAAGAGACCTAACAGCATCGACAGGAATATCCAGAACTCGGCCAGCCAGATCACCCAGCCGAAGAAGCCGATGTTGGGGATGAGGATATTGTCCAGGAGCAAGGCATTGGCCTTGGCTATGGGTGCGATATTAAGGCCAATCTTGGGTAAACCGGCAGGTCGCATGTCGGATACAAGCACTTGACGATACTGTGGAGCGTAAATCGATTCAATCCCCATCCAGTAACAGAGTCCGCCGCTGCCGTTGCCGGTCCAGTGATTCTCGGCTGCGGGCTGAGGAAAGGCAAAATCATTGGTACAGCCAAACTGTGGGGGTAGTTTCCACCACAACTGGGTGAAAAAGAGATAGGCCAGCCCCAGGCGGGCAATGATCATACATATCTTGTAAAGCAACGTGTCTGCACGTGGGCTGGATGAATCGAAAAGCTGAGTCATGGGCTGTCCCTCTGTAATGGTTGGTTGCCAGAATGTGCACAGTAACCTCGGTGCTGTTGTCTGCGGATTCGATCGGCATATAGGATAGCGATCACGCTCATACTGTCGCGGATTTGGCTGCGCAATACCATATCGAGGGCATCATCGAAATGAAATGTGGCGATCTCGAAAAACTCAGTATCGTCCGGCGGTAAAACAGATCGATCTAACTCATAGCCAAGGTAAATATGTGCGGTCTCGACACACACGCTTTTTGACGTGTAGTAGCTACTCACCCACTGCAGCCGACGGGCGATATAGCCCACTTCCTCTTGCAGCTCACGCAGCGCTGCTAGCTCTGGGGTTTCATCTGGCTTGACGCCACCTGTTGGCATCTCCCATCGATGGTTTTCGCCAAATATATAGCGATACTGGCGGCATAGAACTACATGGTCGTCATCGATAAAGGGTAGCACCCCGACGCATTCGCTGAAAGAGACAACACCGTAAAGGGTTGTGCCCCCGTCAGGCATCTCGACGATGTCCTCTCGCAGGCGCATCCATTTATTTTCGTAGATCGGTTTCGATGAAAGTGTCTTCCACGCTTTAGGAGGCATGATGCAATATTTACTAAAAGGCGTAATACCCTCGATACCACTTCATCTTACACGTTAATTCTGAAGAATTCGTTGCCAGTATCTTATGGATATATTACATGATCACAAACCTAGCGGCAGCAAAGTCGAGTAGTTAGTCTACCTGTAGTTTATGAATCCAGCAAATGCAGGTCGATACCGATGTTAGTTATGTCATGTGTCGCATGATCTCCACCACCGTCTCCGTTTCTAGGTTACCAAAGTTTTGACAAACGGATCGGTGTCCGGACATAGATAATGAACGAGAATGCCTGGATCGTTCGATCCAGGCATTCGGCATAGTCGTTGATGCACGCCAAGCGTACAGATTTCTCGTATCGCCGACCCGTACCATGACCGCCGATCAATACCCTCTCGATTGAAATCACTGGAAAAACTTCTGAAAATGAATATCTCCTG
>PIVW01000918.1 GCA_003353825.1 Chloroflexota bacterium | reverse complement strand
TTTCACAAAAGGAGAAATTACCCGGGATTTCGATATTCGAGATTTTATCATCGCCCGGCGGGAGGGGGCAATCGTTGGCCTGCTCGGATTGTGGGATCAGGGCGGTTACAAACAATCCATCGTGCGGGAATATGACCGCTCGCTGCGAGTCTTGAAACCATTCTATAATTCGGGTGCTCGATTGTTTGGTGCCCGGCCGCTGCCCGATATGGGCGAACACATCCATTTGGCCTACGCCAGTTTTGTCTGTGTGGGGGATGATGATACGGAGGTGTTCGCCGCGTTGCTGCGGGCAGTTTACAACTTGGCCGTGGATCGGAGCTACGCCTATCTCATGTTGGGGCTAACCAGTGATGATCCCCTGCTTCCGGTCGCACGCAAATACCCCCATATCCGTTATGACAGCCGCCTGTACCTGGGTTCCTGGGCACGCGAAAATGATGGCCTGGGGCAGACTCTGGATGGCCGTGTGCCATATATCGAGATTGCAACCTTGTAAAAAATGTGGAGGTGTTCTGTGCGATGAAACCCACGCCGCAGGACTGCACACTCGCAGACCAACGTTCGTGAAAGAAAAGCTGCATTTTTTCTGCGATGGGGTGTTGCCAGCAAGTCAGCGAGAGTGCGGGTTGGTGAAGATGCAATTTGCTGGCGATGGTGATAAAAAAACAGTGGAATTGTTAGTTTTGGAGAGCGAATTGAGTGAAAGAAATAAGATAGAATGTCTAGCTATTCACCGTTTCGGGTAGGTGATGAATCTTCCGGCCAGAGTGTCGGCGCAATCCGAGGTGCGGTACATTGGGTTGCCGCCTACCTGACGTACCCCAATATGTGGTCCTCCTAGTGCGCGAGGATAAACAGTGTTAATTGCACCAGGTATCCAGAGAGGAATCTTGAGTTTTGTTGATATCAAGACTATGATTTGCGTGTATGGGTTCTGTCGGTCGTTGCTGATGAGTTCACCTAAACCAGTCAGGCAAACAGTTGCGTTGTATGATCTCGATCATGGTGATGTAGGGGGCATTCATCTGGACTTAAAAGTAGGATTCTGAGACTCAGTAGCCTTGTAGATTACGCCAGAAACTCTCATCTATTTTCGACCCGAATCTGTCCAATATCCTTTGATGACGTACATCCTTACTATTCCGACCCCCACCGACAGCAACACTTAGCGGGGGGACTACCCAAAAAGCAGTACAATGGAATCACGGACTGATTCTCACGTGGTTCGGAGGATGGCATGACGTCGAAGACAGTTATGCGGACGCCATCTGGGATCGGGGTGGGCGTGGGCGTGGGTGTGTGGGTTGCAGAAGCTTGCGGTTGTGGTGTGGGCGTGATCGTGGATGTAGGTGTGAAGGTGGCGGTCGCTGTTGCAGTAGGAGGTTGGGGATTGGGCTGACCTGGGCTCTGCGGCAGGTCATTGCGCCAATCGCCGCCATCAGGATACCTCGACCAGGCTATGCCTGTACCAGGATTTTCTAGATAGCTGTGGCTGTCCAAGATCGTATCATCGGGCGCCAGCAATCGCACGCTGTCGCCGCTGTTGTTCAGCCCAAAGGCCCGGATCGACAGGTAGAAGCCTCCGGCGGGGATAACACTCCC
>PIVW01000338.1 GCA_003353825.1 Chloroflexota bacterium | reverse complement strand
ATCGTGATCCCGCGCGCTTTCTCCTCCGGTGCATTGTCAATCTGATCAAATGCACTAAAGTCTGCATAGCCCTTCAACGACAGCACTTTCGTTATCGCCGCCGTCAATGTCGTCTTGCCGTGGTCAATGTGGCCTATTGTGCCCACGTTTACGTGGGGCTTTGTTCGCTCAAATGCTTGCTTTGCCATTGACTGGTTACTCCTTGAGCTTCACTGTATCTTTTTGTATCAGTAGATAATCGGAAATAAATTGGATCTATGCCCCTTG
Source organism: Chloroflexota bacterium (assembly GCA_003353825.1). The sequence continues at coordinate 6,248 of PIVW01000338.1, read as the reverse complement.
ATCGAAGGGCAAAGAAGAAGAACCCGGAGACCATCGATTCTGTATGGACTCCGCGCTCCTCATCAGTTACGTGAGGCTAATTCGGTTGTCCAGGCTCCAGGCACTGATTTGTGCCAGTCGGAGCGCCGGGCGATCAAGGCTTCTTAATAGCGCCTTTTTCGCAACCGAGTTAGTATATCAGATCTGTGAGTGAACGCCAAATTCTAAAACTAAAGATAAATGGAACTATCCTGCTATGCCTTGAAGCATGGATTTAGCGAGGCTGTCGGGTACGGGTGCGTAATGCTCGAACTCCATACTGAACGTGCCACGGCCTTGCGTAAGCGACCTCAGGCGTGTGGCATAGCCGAACATTTCGCCGAGTGGGATAACTGACTGAACAGCCTGCATACCCTTAGAGTGGATATCCAGGCTCTCGATCTGCCCTCGGCGGCTATTGACATCACCAATGACGTCGCCCAGGTATTCTTCTGGGATAACAACTTCGACAGACATCATCGGTTCGAGAAGAATCGGCTTGGCGCGGGGAATACCTTCTCGAACGGAGAGTGATCCGGCAATTCGAAATGCCATCTCGGACGAATCGACTTCGTGGTATGAACCATCGTAAAGCGTGGCTTTGATGTCGACGATGGGGTAACCGCCGACAGCACCACCCTCTAAGGCATCGTGAATGCCGCGTTCTACCGACCTGACGTACTCGCGTGGAACAGCACCCCCGACAACGGCATTCTCGAAGAGAAAACCACTGCCGGCTTCAAGGGGCTCGAATCGAACTTTGACATGGCCGAATTGGCCTCGCCCACCCGTCTGCCGTATAAACCGACCTTCAGCTTGAGACGATTGGGTGATCGTCTCTCGGTATGCAACCTGGGGCCTGCCGATATTGGCGCTCACCTTGAATTCACGCACCATGCGATCGACCAGGACTTCTAGGTGCAACTCACCCATGCCCGAGATCAGTGTCTGGCCTGTGGTGTCGTCGACCTGCACCTGGAAGGTGGGATCTTCGTCCGCCAGCCGGCTCAACGCATCCGCCAATTTGTCAGCGTCTGCTTTGGTGCGTGGTTCGATAGCAACACTAATCACGGGATCGGGGAAACTGATCGATTCCAACAGAATTGGCTTATCTGGCGCGGTCAACGTTTCGCCTGTGAAAGATTGTTTGAGACCGATGATGGCTGCGATATCACCAGCACCGATTTCTTTGATCTCTTCACGTTTTTCAGCATAGATACGCATCAGGCGACCGACTCGCTCTTTGCGGCCACGCGTGACGTTGAGCACCTGTTTTCCACTTTGAAGAAGGCCGGAATAGACACGTACGTATGCTAGACGGCCAACGAAGGGATCGGTCACGATTTTAAAGACTAATGCAGTGGTCGGCTCATCGAAATCGGTGTGACGTGTCACCGGTTGGTCGTTCTTAGGATCCAACCCCGTAATCGGTGGGCGGTCGAGGGGTGAGGGCAGGTAACGCAAGACTGCATCGAGCAAAGGTTGCACACCTTTGTTCCTGAGCGCAGTGCCACACAGTACAGGCACCAGATCGCCCCGCAGTGTTGCATGGCGTAAACCACCAATCAATTCTTCTGACTCGATCGTTTCGCCTTCAAGATACTTAAGAGTGAGATCCTCATCGGTTTCAGCAATGGCTTCGACCAAGAGTTCACGCGCAGCTTCCGCCTCTTCGAGCAGATCCGCCGGTACATCGATCTCTTCGGGGCTAGCTCCTAATTCATCAGTATAGATCCAAGCCCGCATCGAAAGAAGATTGATGACGCCGACATAATCACGTTCGCTGCCAATGGGGCGCTGAATGGCTATCGGATTGGCCCCAAGACGTTCACGAATCATGCTAATAGTGCGGTCAAAATCGGCGCCAACGCGATCCATTTTATTTACGAAACAGATGCGGGGCACACCATAGCGGTTGGCCTGTCGCCAAACCGTTTCTGACTGAGGCTCGACCCCAGCGACTGCGTCGAATACCACGATGCCACCATCCAATACACGCAAACTACGCTGCACTTCGGCGGTGAAATCGATGTGGCCAGGCGTATCGATCACGTTGATCTGATAGCCTTTCCACTCACAGGTAATCGCCGCTGACTGGATGGTAATACCCCGCTCACGCTCTTGGTCCATAAAATCGGTAACGGTCGTACCTTCATCGACATTGCCAATGCGGTAAGTCCGGCCCGAATAATAGAGCACGCGCTCGGTCGTCGTTGTTTTACCGGCATCGATATGAGCGATGATACCGATATTACGGATTTTCTCAAGATTCCGGTTGACAGTCATGGTTTAAATCGAGACAAGGCGACTACGAGGACAGCAATCCAGCCTAATCTCCGATCTCAACTACCAGCGGTAGTGCGCAAACGCTCGATTGGCTTCGGCCATCTTGTGGGTTTCATCGCGCTTGCGGATGGTGGTGCCCTGATTGTTGGCAGCATCGAGCAACTCAGATGCCAACTTTAGGGCCATTGATTTGCCACTGCGTTTGCGGGCGTTATCAATCAGCCAACGCTGTGCAAGAGCTTCACGGCGGGATGGACGGATCTCAACCGGCACCTGATAGGTTGCGCCACCGACACGTCGAGGTTTGACCTCGATCTGGGGTGTGACGTTGGTCAGTGCCTCTTCGAAAACTTCAACAGGGTTGCGTTTGGTGCGCTCCTCCATGATATCGAAGGCATCATACAAGATGCGTTGGGCAGTGCTCTTCTTGCCATTCCACATCAGGCGGTTGATGAAGCGAGCGACAATCTCACTACTATACTTGGGGTCCGGAGTCACTTTCCGGCGAGGGGGTCGATAACGACGAGGCATGTTTCGCTCCTTGCGAAATGTGTTGGTCTCTGGATGAACAAGAATAATGGCTCGTGCCAGATCCCAGACACACTGCAAGATGCGGGTCGAAAGGTACATTCGGCGACTCGGGATCATTACCCAGTGGTACCCTTCCACCTGCATCTCGCAGTGGAAACAACTGATGATTGCCGGTTAGTAGTCCGGCAGTTAATGTCTCAGATACGGATCATTGCTAATTAGTCACGCTTAGCGCCATACTTGCTACGGCTGCGTTTGCGGTCTTGGACACCGGTGCTATCCAGAGCACCACGTACGATGTGATAGCGAACACCCGGAAGATCTTTAACACGACCGCCGCGCACGAGCACCACAGAGTGCTCTTGTAGACTGTGTCCAATGCCGGGAATGTAAGCTGTTACTTCGATGCCATTGGTGAGGCGCACACGCGCGATCTTACGTAGTGCGGAATTCGGTTTCTTGGGAGTCGTTGTACGCACAATCGTACAGACGCCACGGCGGAATGGGTTGCCCTTCCGCATCTTTTTGGTGTTACCGGTCAGGGCGTTGTAACTGTAACGCAACGCAGGGGCCTTTTCCTTTTTAGGAACAGGTTTGCGTCCTTTGCGCACAAGTTGATTAATAGTAGGCAATGTCGTTCTCCTGAAATATCAAGAACAAAATAACTTTCTTATCAAGTCGCAATCGCGACTCTATAAATGTATTGGTTAGATCTGTCCAAGTTAGTCGCCAACACCATCATCGCTGTACAAATCGTTTAGTTTGTCGGCTGGCATGTCATTGCTTAGGCAGTGAAAGCATACACAAGTCGGGCACGTATGGCCCAACTTGTGATTTTTCACTTTAACATAGATAGGGAAACGGGGCAAATTTAAGAGTAGCTATTTCAAGGGTTGATTAAGGCTCAGGGTCGTGGCCATTACTCTCATCAGTAACACTCAGATCGCCATCTCCACCCAGTAAGGCATCGAGTTCAGCGTCTCCAAAATCCATCCCTAAGGGCATTCCCATCTCAGCGATAGCGTCGCTGGTCAGGGCAGCATCCAAAACAGCGTCCAGGCTTTCAACGGTCTCTTCTGCTTCGCGGGCTGCGGCTTCTTGCACGGCGGCACGTTGCGCAGCTGCTGCCATGCGAGCCCTGAAACCAGTACCGACCGGAATCAGTTTACCGATAATGACGTTTTCCTTAAGACCCCGGAGTTTGTCAGTGGCGCCGCGCACGGCCGCATCTGTCAGGACTCGGGTTGTTTCCTGGAAAGAGGCCGCAGCCAAAAAGCTGTCGGTATTCAAGGATGCCTTGGTTACACCCATTAGCAGATATTCGAATGTAGCTGGTGAACCCCCTTCGGCCACCGCGCGCTCGTTGGCGTCACGAAGCTCGAAATGATCGATGAGCTCGCCTGGCAAGAATTCGGTGTCTCCAGGTTCGAGCACGGTAACACGGCGCAACATCTGGCGAAGAATAATCTCGATGTGCTTGTCGTGAATACCCACTCCCTGAGAGCGGTACACTTTCTGTACTTCGTTTAACAGGTAGACTTGCGTAGCCTCGCGCCCTTGGATCCGCAATACTTCTTTCGGGTTCTTAGATCCTTCGGTCAGCTGTTGGCCGGCCTTGACACGGTCACCTTTGGCGACACGCAAGCGAGCGGAAGGTGAAATCTGCTTAGTCCAATCCTCACTCTCTTCGCGACGTACAATGAGAACGCCATCTTCGAAGTAGGCTTCGCCATCACTGCCGGCGATGATCTCGTTTTCTTCAGTATCTCTGGCTACGGCAGTATCAGCCTGGACACGATCGCCATCCGCAACAATCAGTTCATGGCCATCAGGGATCTCAATCTCATGGCGGATCAGACGCGTTTCGGTGACCGATACCATACGCAGTTCACCCTCCCAGAACACGTCGAACACACCGTCGATCTCGCTGATGACCGCTTCACCTTTGGGATTTCGGGCTTCAAAAAGCTCTTCGACACGGGGCAGACCTTGGGTAATATCATCGCCAGATGCCACACCGCCAGTGTGGAATGTGCGCAAAGTCAGCTGCGTGCCTGGCTCACCAATGGATTGAGCGGCGACGATACCGGCTGCTTCACCCATCTCGATCATGCCACCACGACCGAGGTCGCGCCCATAGCACTTCTGGCATATGCCAAAATGGGCATCACACGTTAGCGGTGAACGTGCGTAAACATGCTTTACACCCGCCGCCAGGATCTCAATTACATCATCCTCACCGATCAGCATGCCGGCGGGAACCAGAACGGCAGCGGTCTCTGGATCTACAACATCGGGCAGGGTCACGCGGCCAGTGATGCGCTCACCAAAGGGTATACCCACGGTCTCTGCCTCTTCATTGGCCAACCATATGCCGGAAGTTGTACCGCAATCTTCTGACATAATGATGACATCTTGAGCGACATCTACGAGGCGCCGTGTAAGATATCCGGCGTCGGCAGTACGTAAGGCGGTATCTGCCAGACCTTTCCGAGCGCCATGCGTGCTAAGGAAATACTCCAGAGCAGTCAGCCCTTCGCGGAAATTCGAGCGAATTGGCAAGGCGATGATACGGCCCGAGGGATCGGCCATGAGTCCGCGCATACCGGCCAACTGGCGAATAGGTTGAACGCCACCCTTGGTCGCACCAGATCGGGACATAGCCCCCAGCCCTTCGCGCGGATCGAGTAGTTCTTGCACCTGGTGGGTGAGGGTGTCGGTTGCGTGCGTCCACAACTCGACGACTTTGTTATATTTCTCATCTTCGGTGATTAGACCGCGGCGATACTGTCGTTCCGCTTTCTCTACCTCATCTGTAGTATGCTCGATCACCGATTCCTTGGTATCGGGTACGTGAATATCACTGACGGCGATGGTCGTCCCGGAAACCGTGGCATAACGAAAACCGACATCTTTGATGATATCCACAACGTCGACGGTGCGTTCAGAACCAAGGCGCTTGTAGGAAGAAGCGACGACATCATTGAGCGCACCTTTATCAAGGATTTTGTTAATGAAGCGCAGTTCGGCCGGCATGTGATAGTTGAAGATCACACGTCCCGCCGTCGTGTCGATTAACCCACTGGCAGTCTCTTCATCTGCGACAATTGAAAAGGCCTGAAGTGCTTTAAGAATGTCTCGATAAGCGGCGGGTCCAATACCGGGCAAATCGATCAAACCACGGCGGCCTTTCTGTTGAAGGATGGCCACAATGCCGCCAGCGCTCTCAACACCAGCCTCGACAAGAGAGGATTCGACTCGTTCAGGTAGTTCGAGTCGATCGAGCTCAATATCATTGAGCCAACTATGATAGAAGAATTTGACCGGCGCACGCAGACCGACATGGCCCAACTCATAGGCAAGCAGCACTTCGTCGTAATTGCCAAAGGTCTTGCCGGCGCCAATGGCATCGG
>PIVW01000917.1 GCA_003353825.1 Chloroflexota bacterium | reverse complement strand
TGTTGCTGTTGCCCTCAATGAGCTTCTGCAGGAGCATAGCCCCCACCCCCTACCTCAGCTCGTTCAGCCTCTACTGGCCTTGAGGTGCTAGGTCTCATGCCCATCCTGGCAGAAGACCTGACCTGAGGATCAGAACACGACCTGGTTTCTGTCTGTCTCTTTATTCAATTGGTAATGTGCGAAATGTAGGCTAAGGGTCCGTTAGAGAAATCCAAGGCAGAAAGAACCTCGGCCACTTACACGTACTGCGATATTGATTTGGCGGTACGAGATCATTGCCCTGGCCGTTTCCCTTTCTCTGGCCCCACAATCACTCTGAGTGCTTTGGGCAAAATCTCAATATATAGCTCGTGGGCATCACGGTGGATGATCTCGCCATCGACCAGCGCCTGCAGAGGATCGTCGCTGGTCATCCTTAGCCAGGTACAGCGAGCGACCATGACGCGGGGATCATGGATGTGGCTACCACTGAAGGTTGAAGGGAGTAGACGTAAAGCTGTTAGCCGCCCGACACCATCGGCAACGATAAAATCAAACAAGCCATCATCTTTTACGGCGTCGGGCGTCAGATGGAACACGCCGCCTGTCCGCCAGCCATTACCAATGTAAGCCAAGAGGATCGATTTGTTCTCAAGTTTTCCGCCGTCCCACTCACAGTTTATGGTTGGTAAGTGATAGTGTCTCAGCGCTTTGAATACACCACCCAGATAAAGCAATGACCCGCGCAGACGTTTTATCTTGGCCGCCTCGATGTTGACCTGAGCGCCAAAAGCGATAGTGATGTCGTTCATGAAATAGCGATCGTTGATGCGTCCCGCGTCCAAGATTCGTTCATGCTCTGCTGCGACCAACAATCGGCACGCCCCTTCGACATCCAAGGGAATACCGACCTGAAAGGCATAATCATTGGCCGACCCCAAGGGCAGTATCCCCAAACGCGCCCTCTCCCCCGCGCCTGCCTCGAGTATCCCATTGATAACCTCACTGATCGTACCATCTCCACCGGCAGCGACAATCGGGTCGAAGCCCTGTTCCGCGGCCGTTTTTGCCAAAGCAATGCCTTCATCGGGACCACCGGTCTGCACAAAATCGAATGCGTACTCCAACTGTTGCAATGTGTTATTGACAAGATCGGCCTGCTTACCGGCACCCCAGCGATTAGAGTAAGGATTGAGGATAATCATGGCTGGCATCGGATGACTCCAGAGAATTTGAGTGGAGCGATTGTGGAATTATGTGATGGTATCATGCCAAGTGCGCCAAGAACCCCTTCGATCCAACGCGCACATGCACAACGTGCGACCATTATAACACGCACATGTAGAATGCCAATTCAGGCCTTGAACGGAGCACATGCTATAATAACTCGCTCTATCTATCGAACCGGAATTCAATTCGGCTTATACCGGGTGCAACGCACTGAGCGCTCCGAGGCCCACGATATGTACCACGAGATGGACTCATGCGACGAAATCTCAGCGCATTGCACCCTAAGCCTATATTTCGCAGTTTCTGAGAAAGAAATCGAGCAGCGCATGAAAAATAACCCGAAAGTATTAGTGGATTCTGACGAATACTTGTTCTCAGCCTATCTGAAGCATTAGTCAC
>PIVW01000337.1 GCA_003353825.1 Chloroflexota bacterium | reverse complement strand
AATGGGGCGGGCGATGGCTGGCGCTTCCAACTGGCGAGCCTGGCAACCGTGCGCTACGTGGATGACGACTTCTGCACAGCCTGCGCTAATGATGGCCGTAGTTGGGGCATCGATGCCTTCGACACCCTGCAGTCAGCCCTGGATATCGCCTGGTTTGGCGACACCATCGAGGTGGCCGCAGGGGTGTACAACTCGGCGGTGATCCATGCCGGCCAGGATTACCTGACGCTACGCGGGAGCGATCCGGATGCGGTTTTCCTGGACGCGCAGGGGGGCACCGGCATCACCATTCTACCCCTTGAGGAAGTGTCAAATACCTATGCCAACATCGAGGGTGTGACCATCGAGAATCTCACCATCTATAACGCTCTGACCGGCATCGTTGCAAACCGCGGTGGCCTGGCGACTACAGACCCCGATGTAAGTGATGGGCGCAATATCGTGATCAAACATGTGCTGTTCAACCAGGATATCGCCGGCAGTACGGCCATCGACGCCTTCCTCTCCGCCCTATGGCTGCGGCACAACACCCTCGTGGCCGATGCCTCAGATGTGACCCTGGTGGCCAACGATCCCGGCGGCCTGCTCAAGAACTATATCTTCCTGCAGGACAACTTGTTCGTGGCCTTGGCCAATGCCGCCCCCCTACCATTCTGGTGGACCGACAGCAGCAGCCAGAACCCCGTCCTGACCTTGAGCAATGGCTTTGCCAGCAAGAATGGTCTTAACAGTGATTGGCAGAGTGCCCCTGTTGGCGTGCACATGACCGTGCAGAACGCCCAGTTCCTCAATGTGGAGGAAGATATATTCCGGCTTGGCGCCGGTTCTGCGGCCATAGGTCAGGCCAACGATAGTAAGGACCTGGGCTATTACAGCTACCGGGCGCCGGTGTACGTGGATGCCACCTATTGTGAGAGCTGTGGCAACGACGGCCGCACCTGGGGCGAGGACGCCTACAGCAGCATCCAGGAGGGCATCGACAGCGGTGCACTAAGAGTGTTGGTGGAGCCCGGCCTGTACCGCGAGCGCATCGCCCTGGTGCATGGCGTGCAGGTCTTCGGCAGTGGCGCCGGGCTGACGGTGCTGGCGCCGCCCGATGCGACAGGTGGTTATCTGGTGAGTGCGGAGAATGCCAAAGACACGGCGCTGGCTTTGATGACGCTGGCAGGAGAAGACACGGCGGACGGAATCCAGGTAGAGGATGGGAGTGAGGTGAGCCTGAAACGGCTGATCGTGCGCAATACGGGCACGGCAGTCAATGTCAGCGGCAGTGAAGCCTTAGCGACCCTTGTAAACAACACGATAGTCAGTAATGACAACGGCGTCGTGGCAGAGCCGTGCGGTAGCCTGGATATGCGCAACAGCATTCTGGCCTTCCAGCAGCAGGTGGGGCTGAGCTTTGAAACCAGTGGCTGTCCCGGCACACAGCCACAGCGGGTGTTACACAACTTCAATGCCTACTGGCGTAACACCAGTGATTTCGAAATAGACGGCGTAGTCGTGGACCAGCCGGGCGTGGGCGAGATATTTGCAGACCCCCGCTTCCTGGATGTGAGCAACCATGACTACCGCCTGCAGGGTGATTCGCCTGCGGTGGATGCCGGTGATCCCAGTGATCCGGCGCCCCCGGGGAGTGGTGTGCGCGTGGATCTGGGCTATGCGCAGGCGGCGGAAGCATCGGTCTATGCCGGCAAAGCCTACTGCGAGCAGTGCCTGAATGACGGTCTGGAATGGCAGGTAACGGCCTTTGACACAATTCAAGACGCCATCGACAACGTACCCGATCTGCCAGGCATGTGGACGGTGGGTGTAGATGGCGGCGATATCGGCGCCATGGTCTATGAAGAGAACGTGGCGCTGAAGAGTGGCATCCGCCTGGTGGGTAGCGGAGCGGAACAGAGCATCATCGATGGTGCGGACGATTCGGTGCTGACACTGGATGGGGTGACGCATGTTGAGGTGATCGGTTTCACCATCACAGATGGCGGCTCCGAAGCTGGCGATGCTGGTATTCGCGTCACCGGCGCCTCCAACCAGATCACGATCACACGCAACATCATCGGTGGGCAGTCGCCGTTGGCGAGCACGGCCGGCAATGGTAATGCCGGGGTGCGCTTCGAGGCGGACTCCAGCGGCAGCCTCAGCTTCAACACCATCGTGCAGAACTTCGGCGCAGGTGTGCAGGTCTCAGGAGAGAGAAGCTGGCTGAATGCCCGCTACAACATCGTGGCCCAGAACGACATCGGCTTTGACAACAGTGCAGGCGGCCAGATCTTCAATGCCTACAACCTGCTGGGCAATACTAACGAGAGTTGGTGCATGAACAACTGTGCGGACTACAAAGGCAGTGTGACGGTCGGTCAGGGTGAGCGCAGTGGAGACCCCGGATTTGTGGATGGGGAGAACGGAGACTTCCGCCTGACCACGAGTTCGCCGGCCCTGGATGCCATACCGCCCTACGAAGTCACAGAGGTAGCAACGGGTGGTGGGGCGAGAGCGGACATGGGTTATCGCGAGTTGTTGGCCATGCCTGCCACCCTGCTGCTGGGCCTGCAGGGCAACTCTTGTGGCCTGGGCAGCGCCGGCATAGCCTCGGTGGATGTGGGCCTGGTATTCGTGAATGATGCCGGCCAGAGTCCCGAGCAAACGCTGCCCACGAGTTGGCAGAGTTCGGAACTGTTTACATCAGGCCAGCCAGGTTCTTACTACACAACGACCATCAAACCAAACGATGGCGATGGGCTCTACCGCCTGTACACCCGAGCGGCAGATAGCGTGGGCAATGTCAGTAACCAGGCCCGCGACTGGTACCGTTCATCATTCATCGCCGACGGCACGCGTCCGCAGGTACGGTTGGTTTCTCCAGGCGGTAATAGCAACACCAGTGCGCCGGCAATATCATTGCAGATGGATGTGAGCGATTGGGTAGCTACCGGCATGCCCGGCGAAACAAGCTACAACATCGGCTCCGCCTTCTTCGAAGTAGATGGCACCGTTGTTACGGCAACGCGATCCATCACCGTGGCCAGCGAGGGAGGTTGGCAGCGTTATGAAAGCGCTGTGGCGTTGGGGAATGGTTACCATGTCATAAGCGCCAAAGCAGTGGACCAAGCAGGTAATGTGGGACAGGCGCTGCCGCTATTGGTGTCGGTAGCGACAACGCAGAACGAAGCGGCGTTGACTAATCCCCTGCCTGGCAGAGCGGTGAAAACCGGCAGTGTCCTCCTCAAGGGCTATGTGCACTTCCAGGAGCAGGCAGGCGAGGGCCAGGTGGAAGTCTTGGTGGATGGCGTGTCGCAGGACATGGCCACATTGGCCGATGACACCGCCCTGGCCACCAGCTGGCGTAAGCAGGTGACGTTGAGCGGAGAGGGGGAACATGCCCTGACCATGCGTGCCAGCCGCAGCCAGGGCCCGACGTCCAGTGTGGAAACCACCGCAACCTTGGTGCTGGACACGCAGTCGCCAACACTCAGTTTTACCCCACCAACTGTTGTGGTCACCGGCGCCGTGACGTTATCGGGCACGGCCAGTGATGACACGAGCGGCCTGATATCGGTGGCCGTCAGTGATGATGGAGGTTATACCTATGAGCCTGGGCAGTTGAGTGCTGGCGCCTGGAGCTACGACTGGACGCCTGGCGCCAACAGTGATTACGCCAGCTACCCCCTGCGAATCCGTGTCGAGGATCGGGCGGGCAATGTCGTGGTGCAACCGGCCACAGTGGTGGTAGACAACCAGGGCTCGGGTCTGATCGACTTACTTGCGATCAGCCCCTCGCAGGGCAGCCATGTGGCAGCGCTTGGCAGCATAGAGCTGAGCTGGGTGCAGCCCAGGGATGGCAGCGGTCAGGCCGAGGTCTGGGTGGCGGTCGATCAGTTCACAAACACAGTGCCAACAGACAGTGAGAAAGCGAGCGGCGTCAGCTACAGCGCCACTCTCCCGGGAGCGGGCACCTGGTACGTGCATGTCTCCACCGTAGATGCTCTAAACAACCAGGTCACAGACCATTTCGGCCCCTGGTATGCCGAAAGTGGTGGGGGATTGTCAGCTGCAGCCCTGTCCGGTCCGCCCTGGCAGAGTTCGGTGCAGGTGGACGGCTACCTCGGCATCCGTCGTGGCGAGTGGCACCCGGCCACCGAGCTGTTGGGTCGGGACCCCCGTCCCCGGGGTGTGTATGACCTGTACACGACCTGGGATGAGCAGTACCTATACTACGGATGGCAGGGCCCGCTGTGGGGTCCGGATGGCACGGGCATGCTCCACTTCGACACACAACCAGGGGGCACGACCAGCGCCTTCGAGAATCCAGGCCTGAGCCTGCCCTTTGCCGCAGACTACGTCCTGGTTTCCGGATTCGATGGGCATGTCTTATTCCGCTACATAAATGACGGCAATTGGGAAGAGGTCGACGATCCCGGCTTTTTGCATGGACACGGCGCCAATGGCGACACTGAAGTGCGTATCAGCCGGGCGGCGTTGGCGGTAAATGGAGCAATACAGCTCGTAGGATCCATGCAGAGTGAGGGTGGGCATGTGCAGAGTGTCCTGCCCTCTGCATTGAATCCTCTCTCAGGTCCCTGGCAGCGAGCCTACAGCTGGCCTGATCTGGCACAGGGCATTGACCCCAATGCCGGTCAGCCTCAAGCTCACCACATGGAAGTACGAGTGAGCAGCCCCGACATCTATGGCCTGCCCCCCGGTCCCAACAGCCAGGTGCGCTACGTGTTCCAGGTCGCGAATGATGACCCCGAGCCGTTGGAACGGGCAATACTCCTGGTTCAGGGCAGTACCGGCCTCTTGCTGGAAGAACTGACGGGCTGGCCCCAGGAACAGGTACAGAGCCAGGGTGACCGCTGGTTCATCGACCTGGGCCGCTTGCAACCAGGTCTGAGCAAGCCCGTCACAATCACTGCCCGACTGGCCGAGGATCTGGCAGGCACAGATGTGGTCACCGTGACCGCGGAAGTGCGCGCCGATGTAGAGCCCAGTGAGCCCGATCTAGCCTTACGAGAGCTCAGCCATGCTGTAGACAGCCGTGCACCTGAGCTGAGATTCGACTTGCCAGCTCAGGACGCCACCCTGCGCAGCGGCCCCCGACGGGTGTATGGTTGGGCAAGCGACGCCGGCGGCGGAGGCGTGGCCTGGGTGGAAGTGCAGGTGAATGGCGGCCCCTGGCAGAGAGCCCAGGGCAGCAAGAGATGGAGTGCGGAGGTGGACGTACCTGCAGAAGGGCAGGAGGTTGAACTGGCGGCACGAGCTGTGGACAGGTATGGCCATGCCAGTGAACTCAAGCCTCAAGTCGTAACCGTGGACAATGTCCCTCCCTCAGCCTCCCTTGCACTGGCGAACCCTGTGCTGGCTGGGCGGCAGGTGCGCCTCAGCGGCTCCGCATCCGACCCCTATCCCGCAGGCGGCGCTCTCGCTCGGGTAGAACTGCAGATCGATGACGGTCCCTGGCTGCAGACCTCGCTCAGGCAGCAAGGCGATGACGAGGGCAGCGTGCGCTGGTATCTGAGCTGGCGCCTGCCTGAACAAGAGGGCGTGCAACACAGTCTACGGGTGCGCGCCGTTGACGTGGCCGGCAATGTGGGCTCTGCTTCAGATGCCACCCTGGTGACAGTGGACAGCCTGTCGCCCACCTCGAGCATCCTCTCCCATGGCGACCACATCCTGATCTGGGGCATAGCCCTGGATGGCTGGGGTGTGGCCGCGGTTGACGTCAGTGTCAATGGCGGCAACAGCTGGGAGAGTGCCTTATTGGGTGAGGATGCAGAAGCCCTATTGGCAGCCCATGGTGTGGACCTGCCACCCGCCGATCAGTTGCCGGAAGGTGCCATGCTGTGGGCGATGGAAAGGCCTGTCACCACCGACACCCTGGCCCTGCGCAGCCGCGCCACCGACCGGGCAGGCAATGTCGAACCCCTAACCCCACCCCTGCGCGTGCATCAGGCTCCCATCCGTATCTTGCTACCTCTGATCTTACAGTAAGGCATGGTAACTACTAAGCTATAGCAGAAACCCTCACATATGTCATTGCGATAGACCTTCAGATAATCTTTTGGACAAAGTAGCCTCCCGACAAGCGTGAGAATCAGGCCAAAAGTCAAAATCTTTTTCTGAACATCTAGAACTGTCTTTTAGCGAAGCAATCTCCTAGTTATAATGACTGCATTCTGCCGGCTTGGAGATTGCTTCGTCGCAAAAAACGCTCCTCGCAATGACACCTGAGTAGTTACAAAGCATGAATGTTCATATTGTTCAGCCCCAGAGAGTTTGGCGACTAATTCGCAATCCACACTTCACAATCCGACTTGATCATCCCCAATAGCAAGGACAGAATCATGAACTACACACGCCGCATCACCTTATTCACCCTGGCACTGGTCATGACCGTTCTGTTTGCCGGTGGCCTGGTCTTGGCCCTCAGTGGCTATACCGAGCCTGCTTCTTCTGATCCGATCTCATCTGCCCTGGCACAGGCACGCCAGACCGGCAGCTATCACATCGTCGCCGA
>PIVW01000916.1 GCA_003353825.1 Chloroflexota bacterium | reverse complement strand
GGTTACGGACCCCAATTTCGGGACTCTTACACGCAATTGTACGCTTATTCTTTACGAAAAACAATCCTGCAAATGACCAGGCGGCACCCTTTCTCTCAAACCGGGAATTGCTGTCATCAAAGCAACATCCCGCCCCTTTTCAAAAAGTGTGCGGACTAACCGATTGAAGTTTGTGAATGCAACATCATCATAACTGTGCGCTTCATCGAAGACGATCAAGACATCTTTCAGACCATAATTAATGCGGAGCGGATAGATATAAGACTTCTTTGGTTCGCCGAACCCGAAGAATCGATACAAAAACTTATCCAGTGTGGTGACAATGACATCGCCGAAATAAAGATGGCGCCGAGGGTTTCCGATCACAGGCACTTGCTCACCATTTATCCATATCTGGCGTTCAGAGACCGCGCCGGTGTCGACTGTGAGCACTTCAGGTTTGCCGCCATTGAGCCTAGAGAGTCTTTGCAACATTTTGCTCATCCGCCCGATCTGATCGTCCACTAAACTGCGCGTGGGATAGATCATAATCAACCGCCGCCCGTGCGCCAATCCGGGCACTGTGACTGCTTCAGTTTTGCCAGAACCGGTCGGTCCCTTAATCAGTAGCGAGATACCCAAGGGATTATCCTGAGACATGTAATCCCAAACATTTTCTTGCATTGGATTGGGTTGGCTGTATCCAGTTAGTTGCTGATACGCATCTGTCACGGTCATGATTTCGTCCAAGGCCATAAGGCAATCTCTCGATCTGCGAGTATCGCTTCTTGCAAGGAACCCAACAAACAGTTTTTCATGTCACGAAGGGCAGGACTTCTCTTTTCAGGCTTAGCTTTTTCAACCGCCTCTTTTAGTATGGTTGGCGGCGAGAAGGATGCGTATTCGATACTCAGCCGCACGGGTTCTTCAATGAAGGGGAAAGGATCGATTCGGTAGACAGCCTGCATGGAATCAAATACAGAGACCGTGAAATCCATAAACACCCGTGCTTCCGGTTCGGACGCATCCACTGCCGCTCGGGCAACGGTCGCCTCGATCTGATCGGCCATTTCTAGTGCGTAAAGATCGAGCGGCAGATTGGCGGCGATGTCTCGCAGATCGGGTTCACGGTTCCGAAGTTCTGCGATAGCCTGGGTGATGCCATCAACTGAGTATTCGTGATGCAGTTGCCCCAGCAATTCAACATATCGATTTGCTGGATAGTCCACAGCATATCGATGTCCTGCAAATGAGTATCCCCATTTCGGCGGTCCGTCTCTGAATCCTTTGTATGTGAGGCGAAAGTGCGACGGTTTCGCCATGTCGTGTACACGTGCTGCCTCAATGGTCAAAGCATGAGTGGATTTTGGATTCGGCGTTGCACTGCCAAGATATGCTTTTTCGGCATCCCATAGCTCTACAAGCCGTGTTACGTTGTTGACATGGCAGGCAAGTGTCAGGACAACCCATTCATTGTCACCAAAGACCACTCGCCCAACCTGTCGTCCGGTATGTAATCGTTCACCCCCCCTGCGAATCAGGTAACCCTTGAGCAGCAGGTAGCGGAAGTGGAGGGGGAACGTTTCCTTTGCGACGCTCTGCAATCACTTCTGCGATGTACGGCCATGGCGA
>PIVW01000336.1 GCA_003353825.1 Chloroflexota bacterium | reverse complement strand
GGGACAGCGGATTGTAGTTAAAGACATTTCCTTTCCTCCTGAATATGCTTGATGTAATCTTGAGGAATATTATGTCTATTTGTTTGTCTCACCAAATCCCATTCAACGACCCCAGTGCCATTGTATCATACCGGCATCCATTGAGTGCGGGAGTCTTGCTTACTTGATGCTCCTAGCGTTTAGGGGCGATACTGCCAGCAAAATTCTTTGGCCGGACAACTCCCGGGGCAGCCTTTCGCAGGTGGTTTGGGCGAATAGCGGCCCGAGTGAATGCTACGCACATGACTGAAGGCAGATGCCACGGCGGTCGCGAGCGCGCTCTCCACGCCGCCAGGTTGCTTTTCTAAAGCAAGTGTACTGGCTTTTGCCGAACCGATGTGCCAGTAGAAGCCACCAACAACCTCGCCCAAACCCAGAGATTGCTCGGCCGCCAAAGCGTAGAGCGGTAGTTGGATGCGCTTGCCCTCGTCCAGTTCGTTAGGGCGGATCGGCGTAGAACCTGATTTGTAGTCGATGATACGTAGGTGTCCGTGTTGGTCCTGATCGACACGGTCGATGTAGCCACGCAGCAGCAGCGATCCATCCTCTGTTTTGATATCGAGAGGCGGGTTACCTTTCAGGCCGAACGCCGCTTCCAACTCAAGTGGAGCGAAATCCCCGGCTATCTCGCTGAGCCCGACCAAGTTGCGAGCGAGTACATCCGCCAATTCTCGGCGTTGGAAATCCCACAAGGGGGTGGGGCGGAAACCGTAGCGGCGTGGGGCAGCATCGAAAATAGTACCGGACACGTCTGGGAGCAGAGCCAGCAACGCCGCCTGCGACCAATCCCCCTGGTCTCGCGCTTGCCGGTAGATTTCTTCCAGCACGGCATGGAAGATGTTACCGAGGATGAGAACATCATATCCTTGTTCGGCTTCTGTGTGTGGCTCCAAACCCAATCCGTTGCGTACGAAGAACTGGAAAGGGCAGGTAGCGTACGATTCCAGGCTGCTGCTGCTCCACACGTGATCGGGCGAATAGTAGCCCTGAAATTGGCTGGCGATGACAGAGGCATCACCGTCGAACACGCCAGCCGCGTCGCTCGTCTGCCGTGCTTCGAGGATGGCGGCGGCGTGCTGCACCTGATGCCAGTTCTCGGCCAGTGCAGGCGTTTGCTCTGCAGCCAGATTCCCGGCTAGAGCCAGATATTCGGGCACAGATGCAGGGGAGGGGGTAACGCCTGCATTCACTGGCTGCACATCTACAAGCCGCCTGACCTCTTGCCAAAAAGGCGATGGCTGCCAGGGTTGGCCATCATCGCTGAGATTGGAACGGGTGAGCAACAGGTGTTCGCGAGCGCGGGTCACAGCTTCGTAAAATAGTGTGATCTCGTCGCCTTGTATGCGCGGCTGTATTTTAACATCACGCTCTTGCAAGGACTCGCGTTCGCTGTCACGCAGCAATGGGTCTTCTCGTTCCAGCTTTGGAAATTCACCCTCTGACAGGCCCAGAAGTGCTACAGCCCGGAAGGAAACGCCGCGCGCCTGTAGCATCGATGCCGCCAGTGTTGCAGCCTGATTGGGTTGGGGTAAGCGGTAGGTAGATGCCTCGACAGCTCCACGTAGCTCGGAATAAAAACGCCGGTAGGGCATGGGTTCGGCGGCCGGGCCAGAGGGGATGGAGAAGGCGATGTTTTCGGCGAGAAGCAGTCCCCGCAATACATCTTTGAATGCTTGCAAGGCGGTTATGTCCCGGTCGCAAGTGGCGTCGTTGGCGCGGGCTTGAGTGATGATGTTTAAACCTGTTGTCTGTTGCCTGTTACCTATATCGTTCGATGGTTTCTGACTTCCGACCTCCGCCCTCCGGCTTCTGACCCCCGACCTCTGACCTCCGACTTTCGCCTCCGGATCAAGGCCGATTAGATCTTCGACAAAGGCGATGTGGGCCGCGAGCGGGGCTGCTTTGGCAGGTTCTAACAGTCGGACGAAGAGGTCGAACATGCGCAGGAGGATGGCAGCTTCTTCTCCGATGGGCCCTTCCTTTAGCGCCCGATCCTCGTCGATTGTGGCGCTGTCGACGACGTCGGTCAGTGCACGACGCTCCAGCGCCTCTCGCCATTGCGCCAGCCCTGCGATAATTCTGCTCCCGCGTGTGGCTTGCTCCAGCCGGCCTGCTGCTTTCTCGACCGATTCGAACATCCCAGCAGATGCATTTACTAACGACGACCAATCGAAATAAGGGCTGCGCCAGGCGTCTAGCACTGTGCGTTGGGGCCAATCCAGCACGGGCAACGAAAGTAGATGAAGAAAGGCGGCAATGGCTGGGTGGGCGATTAACTCCTCGCCTCCGCTGATGTACAGCTTCATGCCGTACTCGTCGGCGGTTTCGTTAAGATAGGGGCGGTAGGGTTCGAGATCACGGGCCAGCACGGCGGTTTCGTACGGTTCCACATCCTGGCGAACGATGAGTTCCTTGAGCCAGCGTAGGGCGGCGCCTGTTTCTTCGGCGCGATTGCGGGCTTCGATGAGAGATATAGTATGTTGGAGGTTGGTTGGTGAAGGTTGTGGGTTTGTCTCGAGTGTAGTCGAAGTGGTGAAGATCGCAGATTCCAGATAGGTAAGGGTTGGGTTTTTTGCGGTTGGCATAGCGGGGAGGGAGCGGATGTCGACCTCTGGGCAGGCGGTGCGGAGGTCATTCAGGGCGCGGGTGAAACGGCGGTGGGCGTCACGGGGGGCATTGCCGATCTCGCCGGTGAGCGTGACCACGGTCTCGTCTGCTCGCTGGGCGAGCAGGCGTAACACAGCCAACTGCGTGGGATTAAATTCATCGAAGCCGTCGATAGCCAACAGATGGATGCTACTGCCCAGCAGCGGGTGTTTTTTTAGTGCAAGCGCTGCCAGCCAGCCCTGCCCCTCGGCATCGGCCCAACCGCTGTCCTGCAACCAATCCTGATAATGCTGATAGATGCCCGCCAGCTCTGACAAGCGCCGTGGCTCAGCAACCAGCGCCCTGCCGAAAACCTGAGGCTCGACCCTGGCTTGCTTCAATTCTAGAATGAGTTCTCGCAGGCGGCGCAGGAAGCCGGGCTTGTCGCGTAGGGGCGCGTAGTGCAGCAGTGCGCCCTCATCGTAGAGTGTATCGACGACCGCCCGCAGCAGGCGATGTTGCACCGGTGCGAACAGACGCGGCATGGGTTCGCTCGCTAGCGCCAGTACCCTGGTGTAGATCCCATAGAATGTGTCGATTTCCACGCCCAGCGCTCCACCTGCAAGCGCCAAACGCTGGCGAAACGCTCGCACCTGCTCCTGGTTGGGTAAGATCACCCAGATCGGGACCAGCGGCTGGGTTGGGCGTACAGCCCGAATCTGTTGGATGGTATGTGCGGTTTTGCCTTGTCCTGCGGGTGCGAGGATGAGTTTCATGTTTGTGTTGCAGATGGTGTTTGGATTAGCTGCTTTTCAGTGTACAATGACTTCAATCGCTTCATGAAATTGACTTTCAGACCAGCGTGCTCTTTATTCTAGTATAGGAGAACAGATGCCAATCAACGCTGACAAGCCGCACTTATGGAAAGCTGATGTTGAAAGGTCGATCGACTTTTATAACGATTGGTTTCTCCGATTTGCCCCTTTAGCGTTCAGAGCTCAGAGAGCGGAGACGACTGTTCAGGTTGCGGATGCATTGGAGATGACCGACTTTTTAAGAAACATCTCTCCAGAGAACCTTCAGACGAACCCAGGCGTTTTGCCAACACTGCGGATGGTCTGCGCTCCTCCTATCGCCCGGGATCGCTTGGTGGGTCTAGCGCATCTCAACAAGAATTTGGTATTATCAATGGAGGGGAAATCGGGTATCCCGCCGCGTATGCCTCCGCGCATGCCGAAGGCGGAGCAGATAGAACAGGTGCAGAGAATCAGCGATACCATTGTCGAGCTTGCAGACAGAGATTTATTTCCGTGGCTCGAAGATGCCGAGGAGCCAACCGAAGAGCAAATCACACGAGCCGCCATGGTGGTGGCCGATAGGCTCTGCGGGGCTGCTGCCGATCCTATTATACGCAATGCTCAGGAGCAGCGACAGCTAGCTACTATCGAAGCATGGCTTAGCAGCAGAGGCTACACGAGTGTTCTGTCTGGAAGTGTCGATAGCATCTTACAGCTGCTGCCAGGCAGTTTTGCTTTCCGCATGAATGTTCACGTTGGT
Organism: Chloroflexota bacterium; assembly: GCA_003353825.1. The sequence goes on along the minus strand of PIVW01000336.1, from coordinate 2,365 downwards.
GATGGCAAGGATGTTGTCAATATACCTGTAGATTGCATTATTCAGCCACAGACGGCCAAATTGGGTGATGTGCCCTTCCTCATCGAAGCCAAGTCGGCCGGCGACGCCACGAATACAAACAAACGGCGAAAAGAAGAGGCCCAAAAGTACCGTCAGTTGGCATCCCGCTTCGGCGAATCTGTCAAATATTTACTCTTTCTCTGCGGTTATTTCGAGCCGGGGTATTTGGGGTATGAAGCATCGGAAGGGATAGATTGGATATGGGAGCACCGTCTCTCGGATCTGGATTTGTTACTTCACGAACCTGAGGAATCAGGGAGCCGGGTAGCTGAGGGGCAGGCGATCTATACGACGCCCAGTGGCGCCAAAGAGTCATTGCGCTTCTCTCGCCAGAAAAATATCGACGAAAAGCGGACACAGCTTCAACGTAACCGCTTGGGTCAGTTCTCTACGCCATTCGCACTGGCAAGGGACATTGTCAAGTATACCTTTTCAATATCTGTCAGTGGGCAGGAAATATTATTCCTGGAACCTGCTCTAGGGACAGGTGTTTTCTTCAACGCCTTGGAATCTCATGCACTGATGGGGCGAATCAATCTCGCCACCGGAGTTGAGGTCGATCCCGAATATGCGAGCGCTGCTGCAAGCCTCTGGCCTAAACAACCTTATGAGGTTATCAACGCTGATTTCGCAGACTTCTCCAAAGCGTCCGAACGGCGAGAATCGTACAATCTTCTTTGCACCAACCCACCTTATGTCAGACACCACCATCTGTCTTCCAAGCTGAAGCTAGAGTTGCGGCAACGAATCGAAAGGGAACTTCAACTCAAGCCAAGCGGTTTGAGTGGGCTTTACGTTTATTTCATCCTGCTCTCTCACGCTCTCCTCCAGTCTGGCGGCGTCGCGTCGTGGCTGATCCCGAGTGAATTCCTGTCCGTCAATTATGGCCGGGTACTGCGCGAATACGTGCTCCACCATGTCACTCTGAAGCGAATCCATCAATTCGATCCCACAGATGTACAATTCGACGATGCGTTGGTTTCTTCTTGCATTATCACCTATGTGAAACAAGCGCCTACCGGTCCGCACGAGTTCGAGTTTTCGTATGGGGGAATTACGAGCGAGCCTACGAAAATTCAAACAATCAGTTCGGAAACGCTTTCATCTTTCAACAAATGGTCTTATGATGGCATCGATTCACGTTTTGACAATGAGAGAAATGGTGTTCGCCTGGGCGATGTTTTTGACATCAAGCGCGGGATCGCAACTGGCGCTAATGGCTTTTTCATCATAGATCAGAACATCATCGACGAGTATAATATACCCAACCGATTCCTCAAGCCGATTCTTCCAAGTCCCCGATATATCAGCGAATCTGTGATTAGGGCTGATGCGAGAGGATTCCCAAAAATACCCCGCGCCCGGTACCTTTTGGATTGCAATATGCCGCCCGACAGCCTGCGGACGCAGTACCCTGACTTGTGGCGGTATCTCGAGTTGGGGGAGTCAAAAGGCGTTCCTGACGGTTACCTTTGCGCAAACCGCAAGATATGGTATTTGCAGGAGCAGCGCCAACCGGCTATGTATATGGTGACCTATATGTCCAGGAGCCGTTCAAAGTCGGCGAATCCCTTTCGCTTTTTTCTCAACTTGTCCCAGGCCATCGCTGCTAACGTTTTCCTTCTCCTTTATCCCAAGCCGCTAGTAAATGCATTAATAGATGGGCGTGAAGATCGCAGGTTGGCACTTCTTGATATCCTCAATGGCCTGACACGAGAGCATGTTGTGCGAGCAGGGCGGACATACGGCGGTGGTTTACATAAACTTGAGCCGAAGGAACTCGCTGACCTGCGATTACAGGATGTGCCGGACTGGCTGCGGATTGAAGTGCAGACTGAACTCAATCTCGTATGGTGAGAGGAAAATAGCAGGTAGGGTGGCGCAGCGAGTTTTGATGCCAATCCCGGAGACACCGACGTCGTAATCAGCTCGAACGGTACAGAAAAGGTATGATTTTGGTTAGGCAAGATCACCCAGATCGGGACCAGTGGTTGGGTTGAGCGCACGTCCCGAATCTATTGGATGTCATGGTCGGTGTTGTGTTCGGCAGAGGTGAGGAGGAGTTTTACTACAACTCGGCCTCTACTGCCAATCGCTCTCCCAACTCCAGGCACTCTTGCACGGCCTGAATGAAACTCTCGGCAGTTTGCAAAGAGGGGGGTGGGGCGTCTTCGCCTTGTTCGGGTGGGGCAGTCAGTTCACGTACTTGTGAAAGGCGGGCGGCCAGGTCGGCGGGCAGGCGGTCGCTTTCCACCAGTTCGGCCTGGATCAGGCGGGAGGAGGGTAGGGTTTCGCCCGGTTTGTG
>PIVW01000335.1 GCA_003353825.1 Chloroflexota bacterium | reverse complement strand
TTGGCACGGAACGCGCGCTCCTGATTCTGGAAGACGTCGAACGCATCCTGATCCTGGCGTGGTGCTGTCACGTAGAGATGGATGAGTTGGAACATGGTTTCGAGGTCCTCAGGCGATGCTCTCCCCATGAAACCCTCATTCAACTCTTTAATATAGGGAAACACCCCTACCTTTTTCCCGGTCAGAAGTTTCTCAACAGCCGATTGATCGAACTCACCCAGTCCACTTTGGGCGATAACTCTGGCAATGGTTGCCGCTTCCGGAAAATCTTCATCAGCAACCAGTGAGGATCCCCCAGGGCTGATCGCTCGCATCAAAACCTCATCATCTTTGAAATCGGTGGTTTTTAGCAGCACGCGCACACCATTGGCCAGTTCCAGTTCAACAGCACCCAAGTCGCCGATCTCATGTTCGGAGAGGATTGCAGCAGGTTCAGGGATGTCCGCCAGCAGGGGTGCGCCGATCACTTCATCCTCGTAGGCTGCGATCTCTTGGGCCAGTACCCTGCCAAATAATGCAGCTAGATCATCCTCGGAAGGTAGCTCCAGTTCAGCCTTGTCAGGGGCGGCCACAATCACTTCTCGATTGTCAGAGCCGGCCAGGGCAGTGGAGATCTCGTTGGCTTCTGCCAATGTGATCTCCGGGATCAGTCGTTGGGCGAGTTCATACAAGGCGTCGATGCTGGGGATGGAATCGCCCGCTAGAAAATGATTCAGATATTGGCTAGCCAAAGCACGGTTATCGATATTCTCTCGCTCATCATATCTTGTCTTGTAGAACCGTAACAGATCGATCTTGGCTCGTTCTAATTCGGTCTCTGCGAAACCATGGCGCCTAACCCGCTCTACCTCGATGAGTAACGCCTCCAGTCCGGGCTCGACCTTATCATCTTCCACAAAGGCGCCGATGGAATCAACATCGACCGGTCTGACTAATTGGCCTGCACCCACACCGGCACTCAGGAAGGGCGCATCAGGTTGTCGCTGGATCTCGCCCAGGCGTTTGTTAAGCATGCTATAAAACAGGTCTGTGATGAGATCGTCGCGAAAATCAGTCTCTGTGAGAAGGGGTTGGCTATCGCGTTTGCGACTGACCTGGATAATGGTTATCACTGCCTCTGGATCGGTTGCTACCAGGAAGGTTGTATCCTCGTGCGCCGGGACAGTGTAGTTGGTTCGAACAACAGGCTGCGAAGGCGAGCTAAGGTCCATGAAGTGCTCGCTGATGAGTGCCTCGATCTCGCCAGCGTCAAAATCACCAACAGCCACCAGTGCCATGAGATCGGGTCGATACCAGGTTTCATAGTACCTTCTCAATGTCTCAGCCGAGGCGTTTCGTACCACATCCATGTCGCCGATAGGTAGACGGCCAGCATAGCGCGATTCATTGAGCATGAATGACTGGATCTGGTCGTTGATTCTGCCACTGGCGGTCTCATGACGCAGTCTCCACTCTTCTACCACGACGCCTCGTTCTTTATCGACTTCCTCGGGCGATATTGTTGCGAAAGCAGCCCAGTCACGCAGCACATCGAAGGCGGTATTCACGCTCTCACTATCATCGCTGGGAACCTGCAACATGTAGACAGTCTCATCAAATGAGGTAAATGCGTTGATGTCTGGCCCGAACTCCATGCCGATGGTCTCGAAGAAATCGACGATGGCCATGCCTTCGAAATTCTCGGTGCCATTGAATAACATGTGTTCCAGGAAATGTGCCAGACCTAATTGATCGTCATCCTCTAGAAGGGAGCCTGCATCGACGGCCAACCACAGAACGGCCCGATTCATGGGCTCGTCATTCTGACGGATATAGTAGGTGAAGCCATTATCCAACTGCCCGATTCGCACCGCTGGATCGATGGGTAGGGCGCCTTCGATTTCAGGAGGCTCGACTTCGGTGGGTATCTCGACCGCTGGTGGTGTTTCGACGCTCTCCCGGTCGGTAGCCAGTGGCGGAAATGGGACGACAGAGGTACAGGCGCTGATAAACAAAGCCAGGGCCATGACTACAAATAGAATTCGTTTCATAGGATTTGTCTCGCTCACAAGAGTGTTTTCTAATCGCTAATAGGGATACATAGTGGGATCGCCTAAAATCCTCACCCCTATTAAACGCGCTTCCGCCACATCATTCAGTAAGGATTCCACCAGTGTTGATTAAGTGAAGATTGGGAGATCGTTTGTAGATCGTAAATCTTTTTCTATGAAAATCAAAAGGCAGAGTGCAAAAGGTAAAGTGCAAAAGGAACTGTTCGGTTGTCGAGTGCGCGACGCTCGTGCAGCGCAAAGTGGGGATTCTTCGCTTGCGAATCCACATCCCCGATGTTAGTGGTTTGAACCCAGTCGCCAACGCGTTGGTGTTCTCACGAAGTCATACTCCTTCCAGCCCAGTGCCAGGGTGGGGTACATCGCGTAGAGTGGTTCGGCATCAGAAGGCGGGTTGGGCTTGAATCCGTCATATTTCCTGGCGTAGTCGGCTGCCAGACGTTGATACAGATCGGGTTGCATTGCCGTCAGTCTCTCAACTGTGCCTTCAAGGATCACCACATCATCTCCGCTTTCGAGATGGATAACGATGGCCGGATTTTGGGCAAGATTTTTGGCTTTGACTGCATTCGTTTGCGAGCCAAAGTAGAGGACCTGGCCGATCCATACACCCCAGACCGGCACAGCGTGGGGGCGACCATCGGGACGAGTTGTACCCAGCCAGTAGTTGCGAGCGGCGGCCATCTGCTCATCGATATAGTGCCAGGGAAGCATACCTTCTTTTTCTTGCGAAATACCGTATTGTGTTAAATCTGGGCGGCTGGCTGCCGGCGCCGGCCGGTTCGTATCTCTAGAATCTGGTCTGGGGTTTACCATGGGGTTGCTGACTCCTTGATCTCTATCATATGTTTGATCTCATCCGGGGATCACTCCATCTTTCTGGACCCGAATGAGGCTCTGGAGCCCAGAACATCATACACCAGGGCGCTGCGTCGCCTTTTGTGCGAGTGGTCATATGTGATCGCGTCGAGAATAGGCCTGGTGAAGTGACAAACTCACTTTACTCTACTCACTTTACTCTAACCTAAATACACAAATTTCGAAAACTGACATGCAATTGGGCGGCGTACAGATGCATGCTACAATGGTTTTAGTTGACTTCCCCGCATACTCAATCTCGCCAGGTCAGTTACACACCTCACAACGCCCCATACTGATTTCTGCTTCTGGTCTTTCGGAAGCATGAGCACAATCTAACTTTGATACAGCCCTCTAACAACAAGGTAACAAAATGACTGAACATGTTTACTGGCACGCACCTGTTTGGGAGATAGTGGTGATCGCTGGGGCAAGTATTTTCTTGATTGCGTGGCTGCTCGTTGTTGCACTCCGCCGTCCCAACTCAGCCACTGCGCTGTCTGCCATCCATCCGGTTCTGAATGAGCAACCGATTCTCTTCTTTGATCGCGTAAATGGTATAACCACCATGAATGATGCGTCCAAGCACATGCTGGATCATATCCAGGCGCTGCCGGATAGTCTACTGATAGATGCACTGTTAGAGGTGTTCTTAGAGACTCACGAGGAGGCTCGCATTGTTCAACAGAGAGATTGGCCAGAAACCGATCAGACCCTGGTGGCGATCCCGATATACAGGCAGTCCGAAGATGTCGCTGGTGTGTTGGCATCGGTGATACCGATAGAGATGCTTTCAATACCTGACCGCCCGTTTGAGAAAGCTCCTGAACCTGTTCGAGACTGGATCGTTTTTGGACCTACGCTGCGGCTGCAACGCAACGGTCCCGCAGCGCATGTCCGCCACATCGATCCCGCCACCGAGCAGCCGGCTGCCATCTGGCAGGAAACAAAGCTCACACCTTCAGAGGATGCGCTCTTGCGCTTTTTGATCAAGCAACCGGGGGAAGTACATACAGCCGAGTCACTGTTCGCTCTTGTCTGGCCGGATGACGAGGTGAATGCAATCGGCCTACGCCCTGATCAAAAAGATCGCTTGCGCCGCCTGGTGTTCCAGCTAAGGCAAAGGATCGAACCCGATCCACGTAGCCCACGCTATTTGCGGACAGCGCACGGCATCGGCTATGCATGCTACATCGACCGTGCAGAGAAGGGGGCATGAGGGTGTTGCCTTTCAAGCATCGGACTCATTTGCTTCTTGTTTTGGCATGGGTTATAGGGCTGGCGATAGCGGTGGGCTGGTTGGTCGGGCGTAGCGATGGTATGGGCGGACCGCCGTTGGTCGTTCTATGGGGAGGCGATCCCGAAGTCTTCGACCCCCAGCAGACCTCTCATCCGGTGGCCCAAGACATTTTCCGCCATGTTTGTGAACCACTATTCTATGAAGATGATAGCGGTAGGCTGCGAGGCCTATTGGCCGAAGACACACTCGATTACAGTGAGGGCGGACGCCGTCTCACCATTCGTTTGCGTCCGGGCCTCATCTTTCATGATGGCGCCATGATGGACGCACAGGCTGTGCAAAGCAGTTTCGAGCGTTTGCAGCATCTTGGCGGATCACCCTTACATAATGACTTGCGGGATGTCACGGTAACAGCGCAAGCGGACGGCCGTAGCGTTGTGTTCACTTTGCCAGAACCTGACTACGAATTCGCCCGCCTGGTGTTGAGCAATCCTTACGCTGCTGTTGTCTTAGCACGCACGCCCAGTGGTGACGGCTCGACCTTTGTTGATTGTACCGGCCCCTATCAATTCGTTCCTGGTCTGTATCACGCCGGCCAATCGATAACGCTGATGCGCAACCCAACGTATCATTGGCCACCGGCGCTTTTCGACAATCGCAATGCAGCACACATTCCCCATATCCGTTTCGACTTCATCGCTGAACGTGAGGGTCGTCTCAACGCCTTGCTCAACGGCGAAGGTTGCGTTCTCAGCTTGAGCTCACGGCACATAGAACAAGTGGCTGCGTTGCCTCGCTTTCGCCTCTACGATGCTATGGGCGGCGTCACTTACTTGGGTTTCAATTTCCAGCGGCCCCGTTGGCAGAACCTGCAAGTGCGTCAGGCCATTGCCCTGGCCGTAGATAAGGCCAGCCTGAGCCAAGCAGGTCCTTTCTTGGTAGCCAATACGCCCCTAACACCAAACACCACCGGCTATGATCCTGATGTCGGGGATTTCAGCTACAGCCACGACCCAAAACGCAGCCGGACGTTACTGGCGCGATCTGGTTTCGAAAGAGACTCGGAGATCGTACTACTTATCCCGGAAAGCAATACCTACCGCGAGTTAGCGGCTGCGCTGCAAGAGCAATTGCAGGCTGTCGGACTCGACCAAGTTCAGATCAAAGAAGTGTCTCGAGCAGACATACTGACACAGCGTCAGGATTTCGACCTGCTTTTGTTCGACTATGCCTGGGGGGACTACACAGCGTTGGAGATATTCTTGGGTTCGGGGCCACGTAACCTGCTTAACTATCCCCATGGTGATGTGACTGAAATGGTGCGGCAGGCGCGCACGGCAGCCAACCCTGACCTGCGCCAGCAGTATGTGAATCAGGCGCAGCAGGTGATACTAGAGCAGGCGATCTGGCAGCCGCTGCTGATACGGCGCATCACCTTCGCGGTGGATGGGAGATGTGTGCAGGGCGAGCGCCAGTCCTCCTACGGTGAATTGCTCTTCCATGACGGGGATACGTCATTAGCTCGCTATTAGCCCGCTAAACGCTCCCCGTGCACCGCATTCGGCGTGAATATCACAAACAATCATGAAAAATCATAAGATATCATGAAATCTGGGGCGGATTTGTGGTATGTTGAGGGTGAGGCTGGAGGGTTCCAGAGTGAACATACCAGTATCACCTGCCGCAATATGTTACTGCGATAGATATAGGGAGAATAGATGATAACCTTCATACAAGAACGCTCAATCTTGATGGTTTGCTTGATACTGTCGCTAACCGGTTGCGCGTCACAGTCTAATCTACACACTGAAGATGGCTCCGATCTTGCAAGTATCGTTAATAGCGATGCAGAACACGATATAGTTCCCTCGGGGTATGGGCGCTACGATATAGCAGCATTACACGCAAAGAACATTAAAGGCAAGGGAGTAAAAGTAGCCGTATTGGACACAGGCATAGACCTTACTCACCCTGATCTGTCTGCCAAACTGCTTAAAAACTTTGTCAACAAAGTAGACACTACTGCTCAGGACGAAAATGATCACGGCACAAAAATCGCTGGCATTATCAACGCCAAAGAAAACAACTATGCCCTATTGGGCGTTGCCCCACAAGCCACACTCTTTGTTGGTAAAGTCGCTAACGATATGGGCGATGTTCACGTAAGTAATTTAGCGGCGGGTATCAAGTGGGCTACCGAGCAACAGGTCGACATCATCAACATCAGCCTAGAATTCGATGAGGATCACGCCGAATTGCATAGCGCGATAAAAGAAGCCTATGACAATTAATACCTTCGCCAATTTCGTTACGGCGCCAAAACAGACAATTTGGTGGAGAGAAAGTGTCAAAAACTGATCGTTTTCAAGGCATTCATCCCTATTTTTGTTCGATATTTGCCCTGTTG
>PIVW01000915.1 GCA_003353825.1 Chloroflexota bacterium | reverse complement strand
CGGGTAACGGCGAAACGATTTTGGAAGCAGGATCTATGCTGTCAACCGTAATGACCGTAGGCTCTGAGGGGCTGCCAATATTAGCGGCTGCATCGACAGCGCGCACTTGCAGGGTGTGTTGGATGCCCTCCTCCGGTGGCAAGCGCCAGTACATGTACCAAGGCACAGCACCTTGTGCATTAGGAATACCATTCGTGGTTGCACGGTGCCAGTTACCTTCGTCGATCCGCACATCCATTGCATCGATCACACCGCCGCTCGGGAATGGATCGGATGCCAGGCCGGTGAAATTCACCTGTTGGCCGCCCAAAATCGTGTTCGCCAGTTCCAGTGATGCAGTTGGGGTCACATTATCCACGGTAACATCCAGGGTCTCGATTTCGCTAATCTGACCATAGATATCCGTCGCCCGTGCGGCCAATGTGAATTGTCCGTCGCCGGGGACGACGATCTCGGCTGTCCAGAGTTTGGTACCTTGTGCACGGATCCAATTTCCACCGTTGACCTGTACCTCGACCAGCGCCACACCCCCACCGCCGAAATCTGCGGAGGCGCCCCGTACCGATTGACTTCCAGATCGCAAGGCGGCCACATTTCCATCTGGGATGGTAATACGCACAGAAGGCGCCCTGTCGTCTATAACGTGACTCAAGGTATGGTAAGTGAGATCGGGTTCACTGGCAGAGATATCCGATCTGATCTCGGCGGTAATCGTCATCATATGAGTATTTGTGATATCTGCGGCTATGCGCGTCGTGAGGGTGATCGGATCGTTTGCACCGGGCTGCAGGTCGCCGAGATCGATAAACCAGCGGTCGGTCTGTGGTTGCACCTGCGCTGAAACAAGACCAGCCAAACTCTCGAACAGCATTCCTTCGCTGCCTGAGAGGATCAACGCCACCTGATCAAGGGGTGTTGTATCCTCATTGTTGATGGAGAGTACGTAGCGTACTCGGCTGCCAGGTCCTGGGGGAACACCGATCAGGTCAGGGCTGCTGATGCGAACCTGCACATGATGTGCGCTAGGTTGACCGGCATTCGGTATCACATCCTGGGTCAGTGCAGGCCAGCTAAAGGCCGTTGTCCACGGGCTTGATGTAGGATTGTTGGCCGCCGGAAGGACGCTTTGTCCCACACCGTCGTCGACGACGGAAGCGATGATTTGCACGGCGCCAGTGGCTGCGATGGCGGAGCGCGAAACACTGATCTCTGAATCGCCATTGGCTGCCTGGATGGCCAAGAAGCCCGGGTCTTCCACTGCTTCCCAGATATCACCACCGCTATAGCGTAACAGCCGATGGGCGTCGAAGCCTGATACAATGACGAAATCGGCCTCGAAGGGCAAGGTCAGGTGTGAATTGTCGTAGGCCGTTGGCGAGCCGCCGGGCTGAGTATCAAAATGAATGTACCCTTCGCCATGTGGGCCCCAGGATGGGCCTTGCCAGGCAAAATACATCTTTTCTGCATCCCACGAGGAGAACAGGTCGTAGACGCCTTTAGGCCTGGGATCGGAGCCGAGCAGTTCAGTTTCCGGATTCCACTCACCATGCCTGATGTCGACATGACCGTCCACCACGATGGAACTCTTCCAGGCTGGGCCGAATAGGGCAGCCGCTGC
>PIVW01000914.1 GCA_003353825.1 Chloroflexota bacterium | reverse complement strand
AGTAGTATTTGGTGTAGCCGCCGACGGTGGAAGTTTCTTCGTTGACAACGGCGGCCTGGCTGAGTTCGATTTTGCCGCCCTCTTTGGTGTAGCCGCCGACGGTGGAAGCTTCTTCGTTGACAACGGCGGCCTGGCTGAGTTCGATTTTGCCGCCCTCAAGCGATTGGGCGGACTCGACCTGCTGCATGCCCGCTAAGCAGGCGCTGCCGCTGAAGCTGGGAGTCGATGACTGGTTGATCTCGATCAGGTCCAGGCGCGAGTTGGGTCGGCCTCCGTAAATGCGTGGCATCGGAGTCAATAATCTGTGCGATGGTTGGTCGACTACCGATAAACTCAGAGATGTCTCGATGACCTTGGCATCAGTAAGGAATTGACTCGTTTCAAGTGGGGCTCGAAATGGGTGACATTACCTCCTTCTAGGTTGGTTGAGATGTAACCCCCTCCTGACCTCCCCCAGCAAGCCATATCCTATCCGGGTGCTCGCAGGCGTCATGGGCTGCGCACGTCGCAAAACCACCGCCCCTTGCTCCCTGCTGTGCGTCCGAAGTTTGGACTGCTAGCTGGGAAGAGAGAAAGGGGGGTGATTATGTTAGCGACGTGCAATCATTAGTCATGGACTTACTTGTCCCATAGCCAATCCCGTAAATAAAATGTAAGCCCGATGAAAATAGACGCACCACAGGCAAATACGGCATATTCCGTAAAATTTAAGTCGGTACTAGATTGCCAACTCCATGTGAATAGCGAAGTCGAAAAAAACATGCTACTTATAGTCATGAGAATTGCCCGACGGTTACGACGCTGTGTTCTATTGTAGGTACCTAACATTAGTAGAGCCACGCTCCAAAGAACCACTGCAACCAACAGAAATAGTACGGATAATGTACGCATTATGATTACCATAGGATCGAAATCGAAGTATGAAAATGTTCAAGGACGCCTAAGTCTGATAACTGCAGGGCCAGGCCAATTCGGTACCTGTTGATTAGATAAGCGTCCCAAGTCGTAGTATAGGGTTCCAAGATTAACAAATGTATCTGTAACAGCTTCTGGTGCAACAAATGAACCGGTAACGAACACAATATTAGCTTGACTATCCTGCCCAACTATTAAATAAACGTTCTCATAATCACTTTCGATAAAGGTGTTTCCACCGAAATAATCTGCAAAAAGAACCAGCAACGTATCGACACCTGAGATGCCAAATTCTACCGGATCAGCTGCTCCTTTATATATTACTGCCACAGTCCCAAGACCTTGCGGTCCACCCAACGCCAGTCCTCCAAGTTCAGCTACTGTCCCTCCTACTGAAAGACCAAGTTGAGCGTAGTCGGCTATTAGAGACAAGTACGCAAGCGTTTCACCAAGTTCGGCATCTGGAGGAACTGTCGTGGGCATATCAACAGGATTCCATTGAATGCTGACAAATGGTTCAGTCTGAGTCAATGATGGTTGAATTGACTCCACGTAGTCATCTCTGGCAGCAACTCCCTCATGATGGGCAGATTCAGTGTTCGGACACAAGCCACTCGTTCCATAGGGGCCTTCATTCATCCGCACATCTCCTGAATATGCTACTATGCAGTGTCCCGTCGGATCATTGTAAACAATAGGATTA
>PIVW01000913.1 GCA_003353825.1 Chloroflexota bacterium | reverse complement strand
ACAACGGCATGGACCTGCCGCTCTTGACAATCGAGTCTTCCATGATGTCGCCATCATAATGCGGACTACCCAGACTCCAGATGTCGTGTCCGATGCCCGACCCGGTGCCATTGCCGCTGTAGCCTTGGGGGAAGAACTCGTCCGATGAATAGCCAAAGCCGTCGAGCCAGGTCTGGAACGGACGGTTCGGGCTGATGTTGCCATAGCTATCGAAATCATCCACGACCAAATAGGGCACGACCGCAAAATCCCACACAGAGCCTTGCCACACAGACGGACTGGCTGAGTCATTCACCTCGTCCACGCGCCAGTAGTACGTCTGGTCCAGTGTGAGGTTCAGGAGGCTCAGGTCCAGCTCGCTAGTGGTCTGCATCAGAATTAATAGAACATAAGCGGTAATCGCTCGTATAGTATTTCATGAGAACAGCAATTGAAATTACGTTGACCGACGAAGACCGAACGCAATTGGAAAAGTTGAGCCGGAGCAAACGCGCAAGTGTACGTTTGGTTGAACGCAGTCGCATTGTTTTGCTAGCCGCGCAAGGCAAACAGGACATTGAAATCGCAATCAAATTGGGTATCTCCCGACAGAAAGCCTCCCGATGGCGAAAACGATTTTCAGAACAGGGCTTGTCTGGCATTGAGAAGGATGCACCCCGTAGTGGTCGTATCCCAAAGATCAGTTCACGGAAGAAAAGTGAGATAATCCGAAAGACAACAACGCAGACACCGCCTGGCGCAACGCATTGGAGCACGCGTTCGATGGCCAAGGCTGCAGGCGTTAGTGCAGCTACAGTTGGGCGAATCTGGCGTGCCAATGGACTGAAACCACATCTCATCAAGACGTTCAAAGTTTCGAATGATCCCAAGTTCGAAGAAAAGCTGATAGATGTTGTTGGGTTGTACATCAATCCTCCCGAGCATGCACTTGTGTACTCGGTCGACGAGAAGAGTCAGATTCAGGCCCTGGACCGGACACAGAAATCGCTCCCGATCTTTAAGGGACGTGCTGGCACAATGACCCACGATTATAAACGCAATGGCACCACGACGCTATTCGCAGCAATGAACACCGCTGATGGCACGGTCATTGGCAAATGCACCAGTGGCCATAAGACTGAGGAATGGATACGTTTCCTCAATAAAATTGACCGAGAGACCAATCCTGATCTTGATATCCACATCATTTGTGACAACTACTGTACGCACAAATGCGCGAGAACACAAAAGTGGCAGAAACGACACAAACGTTTCCACTTCCATTTCACACCCACCAGTGCCTCTTGGCTAAACATGATCGAACGCTTCTTTCGTGATCTCACCGTAAACCGTCTCAAGCGGGGTATCTTCGTCTCTGTGGAGTCACTCATTGAAGCCATCAATGAATATCTGGCCATTCATAATGACAAGCCAAAGCCTTATATATGGACCAAGAAGGCACGTGACATTCTCGAAAAAGTCAAGCGAGCAAGAGCCCGGCTGGATAAGTTACATTCTGCTTGATGCAGACCACTAGAGATGCGGCCTGGAATGGATCATGTGGTCTTTTCGAAGGGTGCCAAATGAAGAAGGACTAAAGCGTTCTTGTTTTATTTCTTCTTACCATGGAGTTCATGGAGGG
>PIVW01000334.1 GCA_003353825.1 Chloroflexota bacterium | reverse complement strand
CGCCGCTTGCTATGGAAGCGCCGCTTGCTATGGAAGCGCCGCTTGCTATGGAAGCGCCGCTTGCTATGGAAGCGCCGCTCTCTAACGTCAAAATCAAGTGTTCGGCGCGATCTGAGTCGTCGCCGAATACGTTGAGTAAAGTCGTGACGGCTCTCCCTTCAGGGCCGTGATAACGCCATGACAGATCGATGCCCCGCGCCTGAGCTGCCACATCCTGGCTAAGTTCCTGCACCTTGATGGTGTCGTCGCTGGCTTGCAGGAACCTGACGACGGCGTCTAAAGCCCGTTGTTTGAGCGGTGAAATGGATGGTTTAGGCGTCGTCGCTGTCTGCCTTTTGCGGCGGGGGTAACGCCCTTTCTCGGCAGGATACACTGCCACACCAGCGACCATGGTCCAGGAAAGCTTGCCATAGCGTGTCCAACAGATGAGATCGGCAGGCGTACCTGCTGTCAGCCGGCCTTGTGGCAAACCTAACAGGTCGGCAGGATGGCGCGTTGCCGTTGCCAGCGCCGCCGCGAAATCCATATCAGCCGCGGCCATGAGTTGCCGTATGGTCTGTGTGCTCAGGGCTTCGTCTGCGCTGCTGGTCAGGATAAGGGGTTGGGAGGACGCCTGCGCTTGAGGAACAGACTCAAAGGTCGAACGAAGATGCGCAGGTGTGATCAGATGGTAGCTTGGGGGCAGCTCCCCATGTTGTCGTGCCAGAGCACGGCTCATATCCCCACCTTCATTGCCGATCTCTGCCATTTTTTCCTCTTCTACGGCGGCTGCGGTCACGACCGGGATGATGTGGTTGGCGTGCAATGCAAGGATGAATTCTTCGGATATGTCTTGATCAGGGGGCAGCGTCAACACCCGCAGGGTGGCATCACTGGCCGTCCACAGATCACGCCAATGCACCTCAGGGGATTGCGCCGACACCCAGCGCCCCTGCACGTGTAATCCCAACGGTCGAGCCCCGCGGGATGGGCAGGACATGTCCGACGCCGTTTGAGTGAGCGCCAACAGGTCGCTCTCCTCCTGGACGGTAAGCAAGCGAAGATAGCTGCTAACGCCATAAGTTTCAGGCGTCGCTCGGGTCTGTTCATGATCGGCGTGCAGTGCCAGATCGATAAGGCCAGGGGTCACTCGCCCGTTTTCAGCGTCGATCAGTAAAGTGTCTAGCGGAAGGGGTATCTCCTGGCTTCGCCCTACCGCAATTAAGATCCCATCCTGAACCAGCACCAATCCTTGCTTGATGCAGGTGTCCGGCGTGTAAACATCACAATTGACAACAGCGAGCGGTCGCATAGTTTTGAGTATCAGCAAGCGTGAAATGGTGGCGAGACCAGTCTTTATTGTACCTTGCTTGACGAGTGCTGACAATGAAAGCTGACAAGCGTATTGTCAGCGTGTACAATCTGTGCAAATAGTGTCGTCATCTATTTCACTTGACAGAGTACTACCGTTGTAACGACTAGAAAGATGAACGCAGAAAACGCGATTTAGCAGATCAATACAGATTTTTTTAGAGTCCTCTAACCCAAGGGAGCATATCATGAGCGAACGTATTGGATTTATCGGCCTGGGCATTATGGGCCTGGGCATGGCAAACAATCTGCTGAAAGCGGATTTCCCTCTCACCGTGTGGAATCGCACGGCCAGCAAGGCGGAGGGTCTGGTAAAAGGGGGGGCTGCTCTTGCCGCGTCACCGGCCGCGGTCGCCGCTCAGAGTGACATCATTATCACCTGCGTCAGCGATACGCCCGATGTGGAGGCGGTGATCCTCGGTCCAAATGGCGTGCTCGAGGGGGCAGCCTCCGGTAGTCTGGTGGTCGATTGCAGCACTATCAGCCCTGTGGCTACCCAGGCCATTGCCGCAAAACTGGGCGAGCGTGGTGTGGGTATGTTGGATGCGCCCATCAGTGGTGGTAGCGAGGGCGCGGCCAAAGGCACGTTATCGATTATGGTGGGGGGGGATGCAGCCGATTTCGAGCGAGCCTTGCCCGTTTTCGAGACCATGGGTAAAGCGATCACACATGTGGGCGGCAACGGCGCCGGCCAGACCGTCAAACTGATGAATCAGATCCTGGTGGTGGGCAATGCCCTGGCCATGAGCGAGGCCCTGTTGTTCGGGCAGGCCAGCGGTGTGGACTTGCAGAAAGCGCATGAGGCTGTGAAAGCGGGCGCGGCCGGCAGTTGGATGCTCAGTTTCCGCGGTCCGCAGATCTTGGAGCGAGACTGGCGGCCGGGCTTCACCATCGATCTGCAGCAGAAGGACTTAAGATTGGTGTTAGAAGCGGCCGACAGCATCGGCGCCCCTGTACCCGGCACCTCGTTGATATTCCAATTCTATCGCACCCTGCAGGCGCAGGGCCTGGGCGACGAAGGAAATCACGCGCTGGTGAAGGCGTTGGAACATCTAGCCGGATTTGAGATCGAGGGTTCCTAAGTGATCCACTTTACATGCCTCAGTGACCACCTGCCATGATGAAGCCATCGCACTCGTTCGGGAAGCCCTGCCATCTTGTAACATAATTTACACAACGCTATACTTGTGAAAACGAACCTCTCGCCATCCTCATTGAGACATAACCATGGCCCTTACACTCCAACTTCGGACCGAAGAAGAACAGATCTCTGCATATCTGGGCGACTTATGTCTGGCAGGGCCGACAGCCATTGACTCGTTGCCGGCGGCGGCAGACTTGCGGGGAAATGCTTTTCAGGTGTACGAACACGGCAAGGAGCTTTTTGAAGCGCTTGGCGGCAGTGCTTTGGTGAAACACCTGGATAAGGATGACGGCGTTTTGCTGTTGCAGGCAGATGACAAGGCAGACGCGATTCCCTGGGAATATGCCTTGCAAGAGACTCGTGAACTGCTGGCCTGCGACTATGGGATGTTAAGGTTGGTAGCTGGAGAAGCCGGGGCGCCGGTGAGCAACGGCCCATTACAATTCATTGCCCTGGGCGCCGATCCCCTGGTGGACGCAAAAGGACGGCCGAGAGAGGGGTATCGCCTTGACATAGATAATGAGTTGGCAGCCATCGCTCAAACCTTACGATCGAGCGGGAATGAGGTGGTGGGGAAACGTATCCCCCCCACGAAGCGGGCGTTGCGCCAGGCGTTACGGCGCGGACCAGCGCTCTTGCACTTAACCTGCCACGGCAATATCGTGCATACGGCCAAGGCAGGCCCGATGGCCATGCTTTACCTTGAAGATGCCACGGGCGCCGAGGATCCTCTACAGGGCCGAAAACTCATGCAAATGCCGCCTAAAGGTGTTTTGCGGTTGGTAGTGTTGAGCGCTTGCCACACCGCCTCGGGTGATCAGGCGCGACTGGCGCGTACCCTGGTGCAAAATGGTGTGCCGGCGGCCATTGGCATACAGGGCGCTTATCCCGATCCCTTGAGCGATGAACTGGCCGTGCCCCTTTACGATTCGCTCTTGCTGGGTTTTTCGTTGGCCGAAGCCATGCGTCAGACCCGCCAGGTGCTCGGTGATGTAGATATCGCCAGCGCCGGCTTGCCGGTTGTTTATGTGGCCAACAACGGCTGGCAGGGATTGGAAATACGAGAGGGCGCCTCTTTTGTACCCAACCTGAAGCGGCCGGGCGTAGCCCAGCTGGCCCCGGAAATTCAGCCACCGCGCCCTTTGTTGGGGCGTAGCAAAACATTGCACGATCTCGCAGCCCGCTATGAACAAGGGGCCCATGTTGTCACGATCGTGGGATCAGGGGGATTGGGGAAGACTGCTCTGGCCGCGGCCTTTGCCGAACGCTTTGCCTGGCGCTGGTCTCAGGGTGTGCTGGGCATTAGCTTTGCCGGTGAGGAACCGGACGCCGGCCAATTTCGGCAATCGTTGCTGCGGGCGCTGATCGGTCCCGACATCGCTGCTAGTCTGGCCGAAGCAGCAGAGGGCAGCGTTGATGAAGTACTGTTACAGGCTCTGAGTGATTGGAAAGGCCTGTTGTTGCTGGACAATTATGAGAGCGTACTCCAGTACCTACCGGAACACAACGAATCACCGCCAACAGAAGAAACGCTGACCTCAACGACCCAGGCAGAGATCGTGCAAGAGGCTAATGCCATTCAACGCCTGATCTATCTAATCGCTGAGGGGGGCGGCGATCTCTTGCTCACCAGTCGCCGGCATCCGGCCGGCCTGCCCGGCGAAAAGACATTCCCCCACAAGCGGTCCCTGCAAGGTATCGGGAGAATGCCTGCCGTTCAACTGTTCTTCCGCCACAGCAGTTCCGCCAACCCCGACGCCACCGAACATGTGAGATTGGCGGAAGAGATTGCCAGGGCAACGGAAGGCCACCCCCTGGCCATCGCCCTACTGGCGGGTGAGTTCGACGAAAGTGATATCACAACCGAGGCGTTTTTGGCGAGCTGGCCTGAAGAACTGGCCGCAGCCCGGCGTAGCGGCCTGGCCGAGCACCATGTCACCTTTGCCGTGGCCTTCAGCCGCAGTTACGAGCGCCTGTCTGCCTCTATGCAGGCAAAGCTACGGGCGCTGAGCATGTTTTCTTTCCCCTTCTTTGCCGAAGCTGCAACCCTGGTTTGGGGGCTGTCCACGGCAGAGGAGCAACCTGATGCCGATGCTGCCCGCGGCGATCTGGGTCGATTCGTGCGGGCAACTTTGCTGGATGTAGATGCCACCTTCAGCGGCTCCGATCGCCCGGCCACTTATCGTTTTCTACCGGTGATATGGCAAGAGGTAGCTGGCCGTTTGGGCAGCCGGGAGAGGTTGGAACTGGAAAGTGGTTTCGCAGCCTACGGCGCCTGGCTGGCCAGTCGCGGATACTTAGATATCCACAGCGATGCGGGATTGGCTCGTCTGGTGCGTCAGTCGATGCCTGCATTGGAAAGGGCGACAGGGATCTTGCATGATACAGAACAACTTTGGCATATCCGCCGCCTGGCCTGGCTTAAAAACGCGTTCGGTGAAACAAGCAGTGCATACGAGTTGCTCAATAACTCGATTTCCGATGTATTGCCTGATCCCGAGAGCGAACGCGAAATGGCCGAGGTACAGAGTAGCTTGCGCCATGAACTGGCTAATGTTTGCGTAACCCGAGGGGACCTGGACCGTGCCCTGGCGCTGTACGAGGAAAGCTTGCAAATTAAGGAGCAAATCGGCGACCTTCAGGGCAAGGCCGCCTCCTTGCATCAGATGGCAGCGGTGTTCTTGACCCGAGGGCACCTGGACCGTGCCCTGGCGCTGTACGAGGAAAGCTTGCAAATTCTGGAGCAAATCGGCGACCTGAAGGGCAAGGCCGCCTCCTTGTCAAACATGGCCAACCTATTTATGCAGCAGAGGGACTGGACAGCGGCAGAGCGCGTGCTTGAGGAATCATTGGCAATCGCTCGCCAACTACAACAGCCAGATGGTGTTGCGTTCAGTATAGTCAAACTCGGACAAGTGGCGGAAGCACTGGACGATAAAGAAACCGCGTTGACCTATTATCGTCAAGGTCTGACTACGTTCGAACAACTGGGTATGTCCAGCGAAAGCTCGCAGGTGCGAAACATGATCGCCAATCTAGGGGGGGGTGGTGATCTCGAAGCACAGCTGGCTGAACTCCCGTCTGAACAACGTCTGGCGGTGGAGGCGGCCATGCAGCGGGCTGCCCAACTGCGTCAGCATGTCGAACAAGCCAGACAGGCCGCCGCCAACGAGGACTATCTGGATGCCGTCTCGGCCCAGGAGCAGGCTACGGCCCTGGCTCGCGAGTTCGGCGAAGAGCAAGAGGCGTTGGTGCAACTCAGCGTGTTGCTCTATAACCTGAGCAGTTATTACCAAAAGGCCGGCCGTTTCGTTGATGCCGTCAAAGCCTTAGAGGAGGTGGTGGCGCTGGATGAGCGCACAGGCCATCCCGACCTCGAATCGGACCGCCAGGCCCTGGTGCAGGCCCGTCAAATGGCAACACTCTCTCCTGAGCAACGGAGGCAAATGGAAACGGCGGCAGAAGAACTGGCCAACCTCTCGCCCGAACAACAGGCGGAGATGGAAGCCGCCCTTCGCCAAATGGCCGAAATGGATCCCGAGCAGCTTGCCTCACTACAAGCACAGGCGATAGTGGGGCAAATTCAACAGACAGCCGATCAGACCCGTGATGCCGCTATCGCGGCTCTGCGCGGTGAGGTAGACACCAACGAACTGGTTGTACAGATGGACGACGTTGCCACCCGTGCCGCCGAGGACGAATCTCCCGGATCTCCCTGGTTAGAGGTCGCCCTGTTTGTGCAGGCTGCTGCCGCCCTTTTACGAGGCGATCCTATCCCCCCCGTACCAGATATCTACGTAGACCACATGGCAGCCATCCGTAGAGAACAGAACTGACGAAATATCCGAGGAGGTGTTTTATGAGCGAGGCCCTAGCCGTTGACTTTATCTGCCCACGTTGCGGAAACGCCTGGTCGGATGATCTCAATCACTTGGATCGTGTCGATCAGGAGATAGATAAAGGCGGTTCTACGGCAAACGGTAGTGGTTATATATTAACTGATAGGACACCATTCTGTGTTGTAATAGTGGAGGTATAATAGGAGTACCGCCTCATGGAAGCTATCAGATTTAG
>PIVW01000333.1 GCA_003353825.1 Chloroflexota bacterium | reverse complement strand
CCGGCACAGTTACTGACGAACGGCAATTGATGTCACCCTACTGCATATGGGCGTCAATAACTGGTACCCACAAGATATAGTACCTGATGGTCTAGAGAAATGTGCCATTGTCAAATTAGGACAGAATAACTTGCCGATTTTCTTCCTGAAATGACGGTAGAGTTCTGCAAGTTATTAAATTCTCTGTACTAAGTACCCCATGCAGTTGTCTGATCGTCCAGGTCAATAGTTCGCCGGTCGATCATTCATCCATATCAGGCTCAGGAGGTGTTGCCTATAGCAAAACGGAAACACTCAGTATCCACAATCACCATCATTCATCTTTCAAAAGGGAGGGAGAGTATCCCACCATGAAACAGATTTTGAGAACCCTACTGATGTTAGTGACTCTGACGGTACTGATTGCCGTCGTAGCTGGTTGTGTGGCAGCCCCCGCTCCCGCTCCTGCTCCTGCCCCGGAACAACCCGCAGCCGAAGCACCTGCTGCAGAGGAACCCGCCGCAGAAGAACCCGCCGCAGAAGAAGATCCCAGTCTGGCCGGTTCCGAGATCGTCGCGACCTACATGCAATCGGGCACCTACGATGTGGCAGCCGAAGCCCTAAAACCTGGTTTTGAGGAAGAGACGGGCATTGGTGTCGAACTGATCGCAGCCCCTTGGGATGTATTGAACCAGAACCATATCACGGATCTCGCCACCAGTACGGGTGCATACGACGTGATGTCAGGCGAATTCTGGATCGCTGACGTTTTCGAGCACATGCTGCCTCTGGATGAGTATGTTGAGCGTGACGGCTACGGCGATGCGTATATCGACGGCATCTGGGCGCCCGGCCCCTCCAATTTCTATGATGGCAAGCGTATTGGCGTGCCCTACAGCGCCGAGGCCTACTCGATCTGGTATCGCACCGATATCTTTGAGGAGTGCGGTGTCGAGGCTAACTGGGAAACTTGGGATGATTACATTGCTGTGCTAGAGACGCTTCAGGGCTGCCTCGAAGGCACTGATGTCGCACCCATGGTTCATTATTTCGGGCAGATTGAACAACCTGCCGCCATTTTCTTGGGTATGTACGACGGCTACATGGTTGACAAAGATGGTAACTATGGTTTGGATCGCGAGAAGGCTATCGCAGCCCTGGATCAGATGAACAGCCTCCTACCGTATAACCCTGAAGGCGTACTCGGCATGGATTTTAACGCCGGCAATGCTGTCTTCCTGAACGGTCAGGCCGCGACCATGGTCGGCTGGCCTGGCTTTATCCGCGCCAACGCTGATGATCCCGAGCAGTCAAAGGTGGTGGGTATGTGGGCGTTGGAAGATTTTCCCACGCCTGGATTCCCCATGGTGAGCGCCTGGAATATGTTCATTTCCAAGAACAGTCAGAACCCTGACGCAGCCTGGGAATGGATCAAGGCCTATGCCAACCCCGAAAACGGCAAGGCCTGGATGGTGGAATATGGCATTGGTTCCCCCTTCGAGGACACTTACACCGATCCTGAATTGGTGGAGAATTTCTCCTACTTCTACCCGGCCATGGCCCGAAATCTGGATCGCGCCAAGTCGCTACCGTGGACATTCCCCGCTTTCGAAGCCTTCTTCCGCAACGAGGGTGACTTCCACCAGGGCACGATCACAGCCGAAGAAATGCTCGACCGTGTGCAAGTAGAGTGGGATGAGATCGAAGTGCCCGAAGCGTTGATTCAATTAGCCGACGCCCAGAGTTTGGTAGAGCAGTAGTCCATAACCTCTGTCATGCATTGAGGGGGCGTTTTGCGCCCCCTCTCACTTTCAATCGTGCGCTGTAAGCAGAGGCGCCATCAGAGATAAGGTTCAGGATGAGTACATCTCTTCAATCCACACGTAAACGTCGCCGGTTTGGACACGAGACGCTTTGGATGGCAGCGTTCGTTGTTCCGGCCCTGATTATCGTCCTAATCGTACAACTTTACCCCCTGCTCTTCTCGGGTTATCTGGCGACCCAAGACTGGACGCTAACAACGTCCCAGACCTCAAAGGGCTTCGTCGGTCTCCAGAATTTTGCCAAAATACTGCAGAATGATGTGTTTCGACGAGCGGTTCGAAACAGCGTCATTATTACTGGCTCGGCTGTCGCTATCGAAATGGTATTGGGCGTTGCACTTGCCTATCTGGCTTCTGGTGATAGCTGGAGCATGCGCATTGTACGTACCATCCTTATCCTGCCATTGGTCATCGCTCCTGTGGCAGCAGGCACGCTCTGGCGCATGATGCTCAATTCGCAGATGGGGTTAGCAAACTATCTATTGAGCTTCGCCAGTATCCAAGGCCCTCACTGGCTTGGTGATGCAGGCTGGGCGCCGGTAGCAGTCATCATTGTCGATGTGTGGATGGCGACGCCATTTGTCTTTTTGGTTGTATCAGCTGGCCTCAGCGGCATTCCGCATGCCTTGTATGAGTCTGCTGCCCTGGATGGGGCCACACGTTGGCAGACGTTCTGGCGCATCGACCTTCCCCTTCTGATCCCGTTGCTTCTGCTGGTTCTGATGTTCCGCATGCTAGAATCATTGCTCTCGCTGGATTCGATCTACACCCTGACTTTAGGTGGTCCGGGGTATGCCACATTTACAATGACATACTATATCTATACCTTGGGGTTGCGTAGTTTCAATCTGGGCTTGGCCGCGGCAGCTTCATGGTTGTTCATGGCATTCGCCGCTACTGCATTGGCGTTTGTATTCTGGCTTCAACGTCGCTGGCAGACAGAACAATAGGGGGAAAGTATCATGAACCGTGGACGCCTTCGAAAATTCACCGTAAAGGTACTGCACATCATCGCATTGGTCATAGCCTGCCTGGCTGTACTTGTTCCCCTTGCCTACCTGATATTGAACAGCCTTAAACTGCAAAACGAGATGTATACAATACCGCCTATCATTATTCCAAGCCGCATCACTTTCGAACATTTCCAGGCCGCGTTCGACAATCCCAAGACGATACGTTTCCTCACTAATAGCCTCATTGTCACTAGCGTCACGACCGCAATTACGGTTGTGGTCAGCACATTGGCATCTTACGGTTTGGCCCGTCTGGGTTTGAAGGCCCGTTGGTTAGGCATGATAATCTTTATCTTCCTCTTTATCCGCTTCTATCCCCGCATCACCACCGTCATTCCGTACTTCTTGGTCATGCGAGAGTTTTCTCTCTTGGACACCGTGTGGGCTATCATCATCGGCCATTTGGGCATCACCATTCCATTTGTCACCTGGTTGATGCTCATCGTTTTTCAGGATCTGCCGAGCGAAGTAGAGGAAGCGGCGATGGTGGATGGAGCCAATCCTTTGCAGCGTTTTTGGAAGGTCGCCTTGCCCATGGCTGCCCCTGACGTGGCTTCGGCAGCCATCCTCACCGCCTTCCTCTCCTGGAACGAATTCCTCATAGCCTCCAGTGTTGCCAAGCGCCAAGCGCAAACGCTTTCTATCGCTGTGGCAGGGTTTGTCACTGACCGTGGTGTACAATGGGGGCCAATGGCAGCAATGTCGGTGATCATGATCGCGCCAATGATCCTCTTGGCTCTATTCGTGCAACGTTACTTAATCCGCGGCATTACTTTGGGCGCAGTAAAAGGCTAAAATAGGTAGAGAACATGCATAAGCTGACGTCGTTGGACAGGTCACTGCGTGCCATACATCGCCAGATCCCCGACCGCATTCCCGTGATCCCCCAAGCGCATGTGTGGGCTGAGTACTATTACGGCAGCAGCAGCCACGAGTGCATGGTCGATGGTGGGCGTTACGCCGAGATCCAGATGCAGGCGTGGAAGGACTTCGCTTGGGATGGCATTTTTGTCGCCACAGACAGTGTAGCATTGGCGCACAGTTTGGGCTTGGATGTTCTGGATACCGATATCGGCGTGGCGCCGAGCCCGGAAGGGATATTGAAGGATCTCAAAGATGTGGACGATCTCGAATGGCCCGATCCACGTCAAACTCGCCTGAATGAATGGCTGAAAGCGACCAAGATTCTGGCACAGGAATTGGGCGAGGAAGTTCTGATCCTGGGCAGAGCCGACACAGGGGCATTCAGTCTTGCCGCACAGTTGCGAGGTATGGCAGATTTCCTGTTTGATATCGGCGCCGGTAAGAAAAAGGATGAGATCCATCACCTGCTGACCCTCTGCAACCGCTATATCCTCACATTTGCCGAGATGCAGATGGAAGCGGGTGCACATGTTGTGACCATCGGTGATGCCATCGCCAGCGGTAGTTTGGTATCACCTTCCACCTATGCCGAGTACGCCTTTCCTTACCAACAGGTCCTGGCCCAGCAGATCCACGAACGAGGCGGGGTACTGAGTATCCACATCTGTGGCAATATGACCCGGATGATGGACAGATTTGTGGACACGGGTGCCGACATTCTCGAATTCGACACGCCGACCGATTTCGAGACAGCCTGGCAGGCGGCCCGAGGCAAAACATGCCTATTGGGAAATGTCGATACCTCTGATGTGCTCGCTTTTGGCTCACCTGAGAAGGTGGTTGAAGAGTGCAAATGGCGTATCGAGAGGGTGATGCCTGACTCGGGCTTCATACTGAGTTCGGGCTGTGCTCTTTCTCCCGGTGTACCTGCAGAGAATATCCAGGCGATGGTAGAAAGCGCACATCGATTTGGCGAATATAGGTGACGGCTCCAGATGAAACGTGAAGACGTGAAACGTGAGGTCGTCTTGCCAGGTCACCATTCACGTATCACGTATCACGTATCACGTATCACGTATCACGTATCACGTATCACGTATCACGTATCACGTATCACGTATCGGTCTGAATCAATGTTCACCACTCGAAATCCAGTTGAACCATTTTTGTTTGAGGTCAAAGCTCGATGAATTCACGCGAACGCATCGCCCTGGCTATGCAAATAAAAGAACCCGATCGAGTGCCGGTCATGTGCCAGCTAGCAATCGGCCACTATTTCCTGAACACATCCTTCAAGCCCCACGAAATCTGGTACACGAGTGAGGCCTTTGCAGAAGCGCTGGTGCAATTGCAGAAGCGCTATCGCTTCGATGGCATCCTCATCAACCAGCCCGGCCGTCCCAATAATATCTTAGCCGATGCCTCGAAAATCGAAGAGACTGGCGATGGTGAGGTGTTAACCTGGCCCAACGGCGATGTCACCTTCATCCCTTGGGACGACAATGCCCAGTTCTACCCTGCCGATGAGTCAAAACCTACCCGAGCCGATTTCAACACCATCGATCCTGACAATCTGGACGATATCGACGATCTGGTGGGTTACATTTGGAATACTGAGCACATACAGACCATCGTCGATAAGACCAGGCCCGGACCCCTCGCCGAATTTCCACCCTACTTCTTCAAAACCATCGATCTCGTGCAGGACATGGTGGGAGATGATGTGTCGATACATGGTGAGGTGTTTTCGCCGCTGACGTATTACATGGAACTATTTGGCTATGCCGATGCCTTGATGACCTTTATCAAAGATCCTGGTAAAGTACACGCTTTGCTCGAACGCCTGACACCTGCTTCGGTTGCCTGGGGTGTGGCACAGGCCAAACGTGGTGTTGACGCAGTATTGATCTCTTCTGCCTTTGTGGGGGGACCCTTTCTTTCACCCAAGATGTACCGGGAATTTGTCGTGCCTTATGAGAAACAGG
This sequence comes from Chloroflexota bacterium, assembly GCA_003353825.1. The sequence continues at coordinate 910 of PIVW01000333.1, read as the reverse complement.
TGGCCGCCGCTATCAAGGCTGAAGGTGTACCGGTGTACACGCATACCTGTGGTAGCATTGGAAAAATCCTCGATTTCATGGTCGAAACCGGAACCATGGGCATCGACACCATGGATCCACCGCCGCTAGGAAACACCGAACTGGCTTACGCCAAAGAGAAGGTCGGGAAAAAGGTGTTTTTAAAGGGCAATATGAATTCGGTCGAGTTGCTGGCTGCCAAAACAGAAGAAGCCGTCATCGCCCATGCCAGCGAACGCATTCGTGACGGCAAACCGGGCGGCGGTTACATCCTCAGTACCGCTTGCTCGGTCTCGCCACTTATGGCGCCTTGGAAGCTGGAATTATTCACGCCCCTGGCCGAGGAGATCGGCCGTTACGACGCGGATTAGACGAGGTCATTTCCAGGTTCATATGCTAAACTAACCTTAACCGCTATGGCAGCGAACCCTAATGGCAATCATCTGGGATGAGAGTCATATGGCGGGATAACCGTTCCTGGTAACGGATGTTTTTCAACCTACCCTTAATCAATCACTATCCTATGGAGCAGAACAATGCAAAAAAAATCGTTATGGATCATTACGATGCTGGTGGCCGCGCTTATGCTGGCCGCTTGCGGTGGCAGCGACACGCCAGCACCCGCAGAAGAACCGGCGCCAGTTGCTGAGGAACCAGCCGCAGAACCAACCGAAGCGCCGGCAGCAGAACCTAAAGAACCGGCTGAAGAAGTTACATTAACGATGGGTTCGTGGCGTGTGGATGACGTCGAACAGATGAACACCATCCTCGACGCCTTCCAGGCCGAACATCCCAACATCACCATCAACTTTGACCCCACCAACCCGCCTGAATACAACGCCGTACTGCGCACGCAACTGGAAGGCGGCACTGCCCCCGACCTCTTCTACCT
>PIVW01000016.1 GCA_003353825.1 Chloroflexota bacterium | reverse complement strand
TGATGATCATCCCTATGGGCGTTCACTCTCTGGCTATGCAGACACCATTGCCGGTATCACTGTAGATGCTGTCAAGACGTTCTATCAACGCTTCATTGGCCCGGATCAGGGCGTACTTGTACTTGTCGGTGCCATCAGCGCTGGTGTAGCCATCGAAAAACTGGAGCAAACAGTGGGGCAGTGGCAGCAGGAGGATGCGAAACCGCTGATCGAGTCTCCATCCATGCCCGAGATGAGCGAGAGGGTCGAGGTGAGCACCGAAATTCCTGGCAAAAGCCAAAGTGATATTGTATTGGGTTGGCCTGGGATTCGGCGAGTACATCCAGACTATTTTCCAATGCTTTTATGTAATAGCATTCTCGGGAGTTTTGGCATGGGGGGACGGCTTGGCTACCATGTTCGAGAAAGACAAGGCATGGCCTATTACGCCCGCAGTACTTTTACTGCCAACCAAGGTGCGGGCGCCTGGTATGCTTATGCTGGTGTAAATCCTGCCAATGTCGAACGTACTGTCGAGACCATTGTGTCCGAGATCGAGCGCATTCGTGAAGAAATGGTTGGCGATGAAGAATTGGCCGATGTCAAAGCCAATCTCAGCGGCTCCTTACCACTACGCCTGGAAACCAACGGTGGTATTGCCGGAAATCTGCTGAACATGGCCTGGTACGATCTGGGCTTGGATTATCTCATGTGTTACGCCGATCGTATAGATAGGGTCGGAAAAGAAGACATCCAGCGTGTTGCTCAGACATATCTTGACCCAGACCGATATGTGCTGGCGATTGCCGGACCACCACCTTCTTACAAGGCTGACTGACCTCATGCGCACTGGTGTCGATTTGATCGAAGTCGATCGCATTCGCGATGTACTCGCACGCCATGGTGAGCGTTTTTTGCAGCGTGTTTATACGCCAAGTGAAATCGGAATTTACGCCGATCGCGCAGGATCATTGGCTGCACGGTGGGCCGCCAAAGAAGCTGTAGCAAAAACCCTGGGATGTGGTATCGGTGACATAGCATGGACCGATATCGAGATCCTCAATGATGACGCCGGCGCCCCCGTTTTGCACCTACATGGCCCAGCTCGGGCACGCGCCGCAGATTTGCATCTAAACGATTGGGCGATTAGCCTCTCCCATACACACGAACACGCCATCGCCTTCGTGATCGCTCAGTAATCTCGCACGAAATCTCCATTCACCTTATCGGTATCACCCTGTCACCCTGTCACCCCTTCACCCTGTCAGATAAGAGACCAAGATCGACCAAAAGCTATCGATGATGTTGAATTAATGCCTACCCTTTCTCACCCCAGGAGCATATGATGAGCCGCCCCCTTTTAATGATCCCCGGTCCCATAGAGTTTACCGATGAAGTCTTGGCCGCCATGTCGCTGCCTTCCCCCAGCCACGTAGCGCCCGAATTTATCGCCGTTTTTGGCCAAGCACTCAAGGATCTGCGCTCTGTTTTCCTCACCGATGAAAGTCACCAACCTTTTATCATCGCTGGATCCGGTACATTGGCTATGGATTCAGTCATCGCCAATGTCGTCGAAGCGGGCGACAAAGCCCTGGTTGTGAACACCGGTTTTTTCAGCGATCGTATGGCTGATATCTGCCGACGCTATGGCGCTGAGGTGGATTCGCTCGATGCCGCTGCGCCCGGCGATACCCTGTCAGCAGAGCAGGTCGCAGGGCAGTTGGAAAAGGCAGATTATGATCTGGTAACCATCACCCATGTCGATACCTCAACCGGCGTTTTGACCGATGTGCAGGGTATAACTGCCGCGGCCAAGGCTGCCGGCGCTCTGGTCGTGGTCGATGGTGTCTGTGCGACTGCAGGCGAGGTCATGCCTCAGCAAACATGGGGCGTCGATGTCTATCTGACTGCCTCTCAGAAAGCGATTGGGGCGCCGCCAGGGCTGGCGCTGTTTATGGCGTCGCCTGCTGCACTGGATAAGTGGCGAAATCGCCGTTCACCAGTCGCCAGCTATTACAGTGATTGGGGTTATTGGTTACCAATTATGAATGCCTACGAGGGTCTAAGCCCGGCCTATTTTGCTACCCCGGCCGTCAATCTGGTTCTAGCACTGGCAGTCAGTTTACGCCAGCTATTGGACGAAGGTATGGACGCGATTTTCGCCCGCCATCAATTGATGAGCGATGCTGTCAAAGCGGCGATTGGGGCCATGGGTTTGGGGCAAGTGCCCACTGCCTCGGCGCATGCCGCCCACACACTCACTTGTCCTCGCTATCCACAAGGTGTCGATACCACGATGCTCGGGTACGTCCGTGATGGTGGAGCGATTTTGGCAGGTGGTTTACATCCTGATATCAAAGGGGACTACTTCCGCATTGGCCACATGGGCGCTGTGAGCAGAGCGGATGTCCTGGCAACACTGGGTGCCGTTGAGTCCGGTTTGCGCCGGGCTGGTTATGCTGTCGAACCTGGCATCGGGCTGGCAGCCGCTCAAGCGCTGCTTGGCTGATTTTGTAGGTATGTGGCTTTTGACACTGCAGGAGGGTAGGTAGACAAGTAAATAAGTAGACAAGACATTCACCGCCGCAGATGCCGAACTCCCTTATCTACTTGCTCCTTGTCTACCCGGCCACCCATCTTCGCTTTTACAGTCTGATAAAACGTGCATAAAATCGGAAAAACTGATAGAATATTTAGTCTAGCTTCAGAAAGGTCCATGAGCTGTTACACTACTTCTTTTGTCAACTGATATGAGCCGGAAGCATTCCCGAAAACGACGAAAAAGCAAATCCAAACCCAAACCCAAACTCAGCTACGCGCAAAGGTTATCAGGGGTTTCGGCAACGCTACATGAGACGCGTAAACTGCTGCGTGATGGAAACTACGACCGAGCACTTGCAGTCATCGGGAATGCGGAGAGCCGATGTTCGAAGCCAGAGGAGCATGAAGCTGTTCAGCGACTCAAAGCAGAAACCTATCTGCAGATGGCCTTGACCCAGGATAACGCTCATCTACGCTTGCAGCAGATCGATGCAGCCCTCAACCTCATGCCGAATGCACCACGATTGCGTTTCTACCGTGGTCTAACGTTATGGCGTATGGGTAAACAGCATGAAGCATGCAAAGAATTTGATGCTGTCGCCGCAGATAAACCGGACTGGCTCGGAATCACCTACCTTTGCCAATTGGGCCGCCTGGCACAGGGTCTTTCCTGGCAACCAATGGGACTCTCTGAAGCCGAGGCCAACACGCTCCATCTGGTTCAAGACATCGCCAATCCCCCGCAACATGCCCCGTCAACTGCTTTGCAGATCGATCTACCTCAATTAGGTGATGTTCCGGAACTTTGGCAGACATTATCCGATTTGAAACATGGGTCCCACGCGGGATCCCTCGAACAGCTTGAACGAGCCGTGCAAAAGGCTGAAAACCAAGAGATAGTCGCTATTACGAACTACTACGTGGGTGTTGCTGCTTTACACGACGGAGATACCAACACTGCCCAGGGCGCCTGGCTCAAAGCACGTGCAGCCGGACTGGCCACTCCCTGGTTCAATGACAATTTCTTTGCCTTGCAGCGCTTGCTGGTTATCGATTTGGCTACGCATGAACGATGGACCGATATCGTTGCCATAGCCGATGATGTTGGCGAAGTAGATCAAATGGATAAGATTCTCGCCGAGAGTTTCGCCCTGGCATACAACCATATTGGCAATGAGTCCGCTCGGCAAGGGTTATGGGCTAAAGCCGCCGATCACTGGGAAAAAGCTTTCGACCACGCGGGCGATCGTCAAATAGCTCAAAACCTGGCGTTGGCAAAAGAAGCCTTGCAAGACTGGGGCCAAGCTGCTGAGGCCTGGCGGGACATGATTCGGCGCCGCCCTCGCAAGCAATCGCATACCGAGTACCTGGATGACAACCAGGTAGCGGCGCTCTGGCATCATACCGCTACCTGCTATCAACGCGCCGAACAACTCGAAGAGGCGATTACATGCCTTAAGCACGCCAGCAAGTATGCTGGAGATGACATCGATATCCGCCTGGAGCTGGTTGACTCCCTACTCTATAACGACCAATATGAAGCTGCTGAGAATGAGTTAGAACGCGTTCTCACCCTCGAGCCCGACCATATTGAGGCGTTGAAACGCAGAGCTATGCTTCTTATGGCATGGGGAGGTTGGCCACAGGAGGCTATTACCATCTGGAAACGTATTCTGGCATTAGCCCCCGACGATGTCGAGGCCCAAGAAGGTCTTGCCGATGCCCATATAAACATGGCTGATTTCTCATCGCGCATGCCCGAATCTCAGCGTATATCATATCTGGAGACAGCTCTTGAAGATCTTCCTGGCCATCCATCAGTGAGCATCAAGTTGGCCATGGCATATCGCTATGATGGTCAATCTGAGAAAGCCGTCGAGGTGATGCGGCAGTCTTTTTATGCTCATCCGCTCGACAGCAGGGCGGCAGGTTCTATCTTACACGAGTTATTACACATCGATGATGATGAAGACGTTGTAGAAGAGATAATCCTGCAAATCCACAAGATCGATTCCTTATTGCCTGGTTTTTGGTTTGAGCAGATAAATCAGATACTGTACTGTGAGTTAGAAGAATATTGGATAGAACGCTTCGTTGATGAAGCAATCGCTCTTACTGAACGACCCTACGTGCGCTATACGCAGGCCTCGATCCTGGCCGAGGTCTGTGAGATCTTCTATGAGCAAGATGAAATCGATCATATTCTCCGATTTCGTGACCGCCTTCGCATAGAAGCGCCTCAGAGCGGGGCAGTGGAATTTGTTGAGGCCAGACTGGCAGAAGAGAAGCAGGATTTCCGCAAAGCGCAACGCCTGCTCAAAACCGCTCGCCGTCTTGCCAGACGAACCGGAGACCCAGAACTGGTAAGACTGATCGAGGAGTGCAGGGTGGGATACGAACTTGATTCGTCGAATATGCCCGATGACCTACTATTACGTCTGATGGAGCTTTTCCCCGATGGGCCGCCATCCTCCGAAGACTTAGAGGCTTATTTTGATGACTAATTTGGAAAAAGAGGACCTACCGCAGCAAGACCCGTACGCCGTTCTAGGTGTCGATCGCAATGCTGATATGGGTACTATCAAGCGCGCGTATTTCCAGCTCGTGCGTCAATATCCCCCAGAACGTGAACCAACGAAATTCAAAGAAATCCGAGCTAGTTACGAGAAAATCAATACACCTGAACGCCGTTCTCGCACCAATCTCTTCCTCCTCCAGCCACCTCCAGGACCACGCCGACGTCACGCCCCCCGTTTTGATCTCAGTGTACATGGCACTGACGTTATCAATCTGGCGCTCGAGCTAGGCGTAATACAAGTGCTAGTACATGATGACTTCCAAAAACCAAAATTACCCTGAACATACCGAGTTCTTCACAAACGACATGGCCTTCACCAGGGATGAGGGAGAACGCCCGGAGTCATTGGCTCAATCTCATGGCGCCGAACCACCATCGCAGCATCCTCAACTCGATGCCCGAGTGCTGCGGCTGCTATCCTCAGCAGAGGAATTGCAGCAACATGTTGCTGTAATCCTCGACGAAGTGCAGCAGAGTAATGCTCATCTAGGCGTTCTCACACGCCATGTCACCAATCCCGATGCAGCACGTCCCCTCGAAGAGCACCTTGCTGAACTCGTTGCCCGCCAGGAAGTCAACGATGAGAAGTTAACGGAATTGGCGCAAGCCATTGCCAAATTGAGCCGTACACAATTCAGAAGCAATGCCCTCTCTGACGTCAAAGAGAAGCAGACCGGGGAGGCCATCGCCACACTACAGGATATGGTGTCCCGCCGCGAAGAAGTACAAACAGAACTTGCCTGGCGAGAACAACAACACCTGGCCAAGGTACGAGCGGACGCCCGCGGTGAACTTGCGGTTGAGTTACTGCCATCCCTGGACGGTTTGGAGGCGGCGATAGAGAGTGCATCTACCCTTTTGGCGCGGGAGCGCGAACGAGCTACTAGACGAATACCCCCCCCGGATACTGCGCCAACACCGCCAAGTAGACGCACACGCCTTCGAATTGCCTTCGCAAACGAACCTCTCCCCGTGCAAACGCAAACCATTCCAGAAACGTCGTCGGAACTCGTCGCTGCCCTTGCCGCCTGGCTAGAAGGATTGGAACTCGTACGCGAACGTTTCCTCAGTTTGCTTATCGCCGAGAATATTCAGACGATCTTCGCCCAAGGCCAGGCTTTCGATCCCCGCCTGCATATTGCCGTGGGTATCGCCACGGACAAGGATGCATCACCTGGCACCATTGTCGAAGTTGTGCGCAAGGGTTATCGCCAGCAAGATCGCGTTCTGCGCTTCGCTGAAGTCATTGTAGTGAAAGCCGAGGAGAGCCATGATCACCAACAGCTTTCTACCTCGAACCCATACAGGAGTGAGCCCCCAGCCCATGACCGATAAGATAGTTGGCATCGATTTAGGTACGACCAATTCGGCGGCTGCCATCACTATCGATGGTGTCCCCACCCTGATTCACATTGACGAGCAGCCTACATTGCCTTCGGTGGTTGGCATCTCCCCACTAGATGACAGACTGGTAGGCGTATTGGCACGAAATCAATGGATTGTAGCGCCAGAAAACACTGTGCGGTCCATCAAGCGCAAAATGGGCAGCGATGAAACCGTCACGATGGCGGGAACGACGTATTCCCCTCAAGAAATATCGGCTATGATCCTGAGTAAGATTAAACAAGCGGTAGAATTAGAACTCGGCCAGCCTGTGGAACGGGCGGTCATCACCGTACCAGCCTATTTCAACGAGGCGCAGCGTCAGGCGACCATCGAGGCGGGTGAGATCGCCGGTGTATTGGTAGAACGTATCATCAATGAGCCAACCGCTGCGGCGTTGGCTTATGGTTTGGGTAAAGAAGAGGACCTGCGTGTCCTGGTCTATGATCTCGGTGGCGGTACATTCGATGTGTCTGTAATCGAACTACACTATGGCATCGTGGATGTTCGTGCAACGGCGGGGAACAATCACCTGGGAGGGGATGATTTCGATACGCTGTTGGCCAGCCTGGTCGCTGGGGAATTCAATGAAGAACACGGTATCGATCTGAGCGAACAACATCAAGCCTGGGCCCGCCTCCTGCGCGCCGCAGAAGAAGCAAAGATAGAATTGTCCTCCGCGCCTTACGCACTTATCAGCCTGGAATACATCGCCGAAGATAACGATGGGGCCCCATTGCACATCCGCCGCGAAGTGCAACGTTCCGAATATGAAGACCTTATACATGATCTACTCCAGCAGACCATTGATCTCATCGACACAGCTTTAGCCGATGCTGGCCTGAGTGCCGAGGATATTGATCGGGTTCTGCTCGTAGGTGGCGCTACGCGTACACCTGCTGTCTGGCGTCTCGTCACAAAACACATGGCTCAGGAACCACATGGAGAGATCGACCCGGATGCGGCCGTGGCTTTAGGCGCTGCTATTCAGGCTGGTATTATCGCAGGCGAAGAAGTCGATGCCATTCTGGTGGACGTGACGCCAATGTCTCTGGGAATCGAAACCGCCTATTTTGGTTTCACCGGCCACATGCATTCTGATCGCTTTTCTCGCCTGATCTCACGCAATACCACCATTCCTGTGCAGAAAAGCGAAGTGTTTACGACCCTATTCCCCGGCCAAGATAAAATCCAGATCAAGGTGTACCAGGGGGAGAATAATATCGCCTCGCGTAACACCCTTCTGGGTGAGTTCACCGTGGAAGACCTGGAATCCAACCGTGACGATGGTCTCACAGGCGTTACGGTCAATTTCAATCTCGACATCAACGGCATTCTCGACGTCAGCGTACTCGAACGCCAGAGCGGCAAACAGGTGAGTTCTCAACTCAAAGCAAATCGCCAACGTCTTCGTCCGAGTGAGATTGCCGACAGTCAAGCCAAGCTGGCTGGCGCCGATCTTAGCACGACTGTAATTCTGGAGCCAGGTACTGCGGTATTGGTCGAACGTGCGAAGCTTGCGCTCACACAAGCAAACATCGACGAAGATATCAGAGCATCGCTTGAGCAGTTGATCTCTAATATATATCTTGCGGCGGACGAAGGCAGCGATGAGCAACTCGAAGTCTATACCGATGAACTAATCGACTTGCTCTTTGAAGTTGAGGAACAGACATCGTAGACGTACGGGGAAAGTCAAAGCCGATCTTGAATTGGTCCTCCATCAACTGATGAGCGATGCTGTCAAAGCGGCGATTTCGGCCATGAGTTTGGGGCAAGTTCCCACGGCCTCGGCGCATGCCGCCTACACACTCACTGTTGAACCTGGCATCGGGCTGGCAGCCGCTCAAGCGCTGCTTAGCTGATTTTGTAGGTATGTGGCCTTAAACACAACAGGAGGGTGAGGTCAAAGTGACCTCATCCTCCTCAAATAATTACCCCACTCACTGTCGGGGGGCCCTTGAATTAGCTTCCCTTCTACTCATTGCTGCTTGCCTTGACGGCGCCTGTCAGGGTTCGAGGTGTGTTGCCGCCACTTGTATAAGCTGACTCATGGGATGGATAAGTCTCACGATAGCTGCATGAAGCGCCAATGGGTCCGCAGTCGTATAAAACCGATGGCGTGGGCCCGACCGTGGGGGTGCGTGCAGCCCCAGCAGTTCCAGACTTCGTTCAACCTGGCGTATGATAGCGGGCGCCGGATCGATCAAGGTTATTTTTGCGCCCACCACCTGTTGTATCGCATCCGCAATAAAAGGGTAGTGCGTACAGCCCAACACAAGCTGATCGATATCCGCTTCCGTGAGCGGATCCAAAAAATAGTGAAGCTGGCGGGTAAGATTCGGACCATTGAGTTGACCTGATTCCACCTGGTCTACCAAGCCCGGACACACGCGCGTGTGTACCTCTACGCCGTTGGAGAAGCGCTCAATCAAATTGGTAAATCGTGCGGCTTCCAATGTGCCCGGTGTCGCCATCACCCCGACTTTACCTGTTCGTGTGCGCTCACTGGCAGGCTTGACGGCAGGCTCCATACCAACAATGGGGGTGTCAGGCCAGCGTTCTCTCAGACTTGTGAGTGCTGCTGCGGAGGCGGTGTTGCAGGCGATTACCAGCAACTTGGCGCCGTGCAAGATCAGCCATTGTACCGCTGCATGCGTTAAATTCTCGATCTCGGCATGTGCCCGTGCGCCATAAGGAACACGCGCCTGATCGGCAAGATAGAGTGTATTTTCATGAGGCAGTTGCTCTACTAAAACCCGCCACACAGAGAGACCACCCACACCTGAGTCGAATATCCCGATCGGATGTTCAGCCATTGCGTTAGGAATGGAGCTGATTTCCATCATTGCTTGTTGGGATGACGATAGAATCCTGCACGTTGTTGCATACTCGATCCTAAGTAAAGAACAGTGCCTGATTATACTTGCGGTCCTTCAACGCCGCAAAGAGCTTACGAAGGTCGCAGAAGAGTGTGTCCTAGATGGGTCATTGGCGTGCCCGTGTACTCCGTTCTTTAGCCAGATTGTGAGTAAAGGTCTTCCCAGGAAGCCTTGGGGTGGGCAGGGAAGAACAAAGTGGGGGGAATAATTAATAGTGAACGGTTATTGATTAACTGTTAATGAAGGATGCAGACGTCTAGCGTTTGAGTGCTGAGAACAATGTGCTTAGGACTGTGAATTTATTTCCCTGCGAGACTCGACCGTCATTCTGTCCTAAGCCCTTATCACGGTGGCGCTGATACAGAGCAGTTCCAATAACAATCAATTATTGGTTATTAATTATTAATTATCTGACTGATGCTTTTCGAGCAGTAGTTTTTGCAGGTTCCTCTGCTCCCAACTCGTTTAGGACACACCCGTATGATAAGCGCGTTCGGCGTTGACCAGGTATCAGCCCACACGTATACTGAGCGAACGCACATCCCTAAGACAGATTAAGGACTTATTAGCTATGCCTTTGATCAGACTTGATCGACAGGGGGGCACAGGGCTGGCAGTCTTGCTCGTTGTCACGGCCCTGCTTTACCTGGCCACCCTTGATACCGGCCTTGCTCTGGCCGATCTTGAAGGTGGGGATATGATCACGCACCAATATGCGCAGGTGCAGGCGCGACCTTCCAACGCGCCGGGCTATCCCATTTACACGATGGGGGGATGGTTGTGGTTCCATGGCCTCCGGCTCCTTGCCCCAGATGCTAATCCTGCCCCTCTGCTATCAAGTTACTCAACTTTGTGGGCTTTACTGGCACTGGCTGCCCTCTACCTCTTGCTTTATCGTGTGACCGGGCAAAACCTCGCTATCACGCTCGGCCTATGCGTTTTTTATGCGATTACCTACTTTTTTTGGTTTTATAGTGTTACCACCGAACAGTATACATCGGCAGTGTTACAGACTGTGCTCATGGTGCTTTTGGTTCATGTATGGGATGAAGCGCCTCGTGATGGTTATCTATACGCCCTGGCCTTTCTGATGGGTTTGGGGTTGGCGCACATGGTGACGGTGCTATTTGTGGCTCCGGGCATATTGCTCTTTGTCCTGACAAAACAACCAGCATTGCTAAAGCGATGGAGACTGATCCTTCAGTCCTTTGTCGTGGCGGTGATCCCTCTAATTAGTTATCTTTTCGTCTACGTGCGTGGTGCACAACATCCTGAGTGGTGGGGTGTAGGTGAATGGTCGAGCACCATAGCCTGGTTTACGAGCTTCGTCTCCACACAGCAAGGGCGGGATGAATTGACCTGGACGCTCGGACCTTTTACCGCTGAATTCCCTCGCCTCATTTGGGAAGAGGTATCCGTTCTCTTGTTGATCCTCGGGGTTACGGGATGGGTGCTTTTAGGCAAGCGTTATTTACTGCTCTATGGGTTGACTGCAGCTATCTATCTCGTGTTCAGCTATATCGATCGTTTCGGCAATTGGTTCCAGGTGATCATGCCTCTGTATCCGTTGATACTGGTGGGTGCAGCCGTCGTTCTCGATAGACTCTGGCGCCGTTCCTCCGACCGATTGTGGCGGGCTACCCTGCTCCTCCTGCTCCTGGCGTTGATCATTCCTAAATTCGTCGATTCCCATCCCCGGGCGGATCAGCGAAACAAGTTGGTGGACACCGGTCTCGAGCCGGGATGGGCGATCATTGGGGATTCACCACCGGCTGATGCGGCTATCATCACCAACCATGAAGAGAAATTGGCGCTTGACTACATAACCGGTATTTGGGGTGTGCGTCCTGATGTACGTGCCATTACGACCAAACAAGTGGCAATGAGCCTGGCAGAAGGTGACAAAGTGCTGGCAACGACGGCGTCTGCTGCCTATGCAGCAAAGGAAAGCCATTTGCCGTTGCAATACAATAGTTGGGGGCCTAACCTGTTACTCGCGGGCACAGAGCTTCCGCCTGTCAACCAAGACTTCTTCACGGTTTCGGAATTTTTGGGAGATGGTTTGCGTCTGGTTGGGCTTACGATAACACCTGCAGCCGACGAGCAAGGTTGGGATCTGTCTGTGGCACTGCAAGCTGAGCGCGTTCCTGGATTCGACTGGTCGCTGAGTATACGGGTGCTGACTGAAAATACTGAGATCGCCCAACTAGATCATAGCGCCCCGGCGGCCGGATATACCCCGACCACCAGCCTGCACCCCGGCGACATCGCCGTCGACGCATATCATTTTGATACCCCACCCGATGTGGTTCCTCAGGCCATCCGTCTGATCTTGTACCGGCAACTAGCAGACGGTTCTTTCGAGAACCTGATCGTTAAAGATATTACTCTGAGCGAGGATGGCTAAGGACTTAAGCGAATTCCAAGAACTAAAGATCCAGACGCGGCGACAGGCGTCTGATGTCCAGCGCCGTTGCTGAGACGGTGGCGCCTGTCGCCTGTTGAAGTTAAGAGGTTCCTGAAAACAGATTGTGCGGGATGCTGTAACAAAGACTTTACCCGTTGACCTGACCAGTTGCCTTATTGTAGAAACCGATGAGAATGTTAGCTTGCAGTCTTAGCGTGCCGGTAATGACGGTGAGCGCCAGTGTGATAGCGGTGAACAAGAGGGCCATGCCGATCATACGCAGAGAATTCAGCCAGAACTTGAAGCTATTGGCAACCGCTAACTGATTGAGCAGGGCCGAGCCTGGTTGTACTGCATTTAGCTCCGTGGCGATGCTGTGATTCCAGTAAGGACCGACCACTGTGACCGCCAGGGCCGCACCAATGAGAAGGACAACCATGAGGAGCATGATGCCCATGACAACGCTGATCTGAAAGGCTCGAACACGGAGGGGGCGGCCTGGGAGGGTGGGGCGGTCAGCGGCAGGGATATGATTGAGGATGACCATACCCATGTGACGCAAGTTCATGGTAATCAAGCCCAGCGCCATGACGATGGCCATAAGGCCAAGGCCAAGACCCAGAAACTTGAGTTGAGGTACCCAGGCTTCAAAGGTGTGTAGGGTGACGTTAGCATTTACAAAGCTGCTGCCGACGGCGGCACCTTCCCGTACTGCCTTGGCGTCAGCCAAGAATGCGGTCTGCGCTGGGGAGAGGACGAAGATACCGACGAGAAAGGCAATGAGCACGAGCATCCATCCCATGATGGCGATGTAGGGGAACGAGGGCATCATCTTCTCGATCATACTGAAGGGGAAACGAGACTTCTCTTTTTGGACAGCAATCGTATAAGTTGACATTTGTGGCTCCTCAAGCGCTAGTGTTGCCAGATTTGGCGATGACAGGGATGCATGCCTTCATGACCTCGCCACGGTTTTTTAGAAGCTTGGGAATCGTAGAGAATTCGAGGGCGATTCCGAAGATGAAGGAACCAACGCCCAGGAAAATAAGGGGCTCCAGCCAGCGAGGTGCGGTCGCAAGAAGCTGTAACTGTCCCAAGAGAAGTGATCCAGCCTCGGCTGCATCTCGAACAGCTTTGGCATTGCCGCCCCAATAACTGGCTGCGGTCGTGCTGAGAAAGAAGGCTCCAAAGAGAAAGGCGAATCCAACCAACGCCCATCCCATGATAGTGAAAAGTGGGTAAATCTTATCCTGCCAGGCGAGTTTAGGTGTTTGTAATGTGTCCATGAGGATCTCCGTATTGAACTAGTGATCAGAGAGAGCGAGGAAGAGTATTAAGCTGCGATTCTGTCAACGTTGCTACGCCGTGAATCGAAATGAATCTTATCGTCCTGCACCTGCCCACTGCTCCTGACGATATCGATTCCTTTGTCGAGCATTTGCGTTTGCGCCTTGAGGATGTAGATAATTGTAGAAAGTCCCATGGCGATGGCAACAAACTCTGTAGATAGCGCTAAGAATTTGAAAGGAACTAGCCAGGCGGCTGTCGATTGGATTGTCTGCAGCTGGAGCAAGAGTGCGGAACCGGCGCCTGCTGTATCAATGGTCTGCAGGGGGTTAGCAAAGACAGCACGGGCCGCGCCTGCAAGTTGGATTGAGATGAATAAAGCAACGATGAAGATCAGTTCTCCGGCCATCATGACCAGGGGCATCGCTTTTGCGTACCATGGCGGGTTAGGCGCCTGGGGACGTTTCTGTTCGGGCAATTGGCCCATTACTTCTTTGCCGGCGTTTAAAAGGCTGTCGATGATAACCCTCAGGGCCATCACGATACCGCCTAGCAAGAGACCGAAGCCTAGGAACTTGAAGTAAGGTAGCCACAAACCAGTGCTCTCGATCGACGCTCGTTGTGCCATGAGTGTGGTTTCACGCAAGATTTTGCTTTGTGCGAAGTAAGCGGAAGCTGTCTGCGAATTGATATAACCGATAACGAAGGCAAACATAACGATCATGAATCCCATAAGAATCATTGGAAAATACATACGTTTTGCCATAGTACCAATTTTCTGCTGCATGGTGGATATCCTGTGAGATGTGTTGAGAGATGTTGTACATGTATCTTTTCAATATTCCGGGGCACTCGCCGAATGAATTCGGGCTCTGGGGGCGGGGTTCTACGAACCTACGCCGAACGTCCACCTTCGTGGACGGGTTAGTTCCCCCCAAGTTATTGAGAAGATACTTGTACATGGTTATAACCTTAAAATACATCTATCCCTGAAGATATACTGTTAGATATGATTTTACACAAACACCCGAGAAATATACTCAATTAATGATTAACTTACAACTAATTCCATTATAGTACATAGATGCGAATGCTTCCTGACATCTTACTGAATTTGAAGGGCCGTTCTGAATTCAGAAGGACTCTTTGCTGGCATCGCCAGCAATACGGCGTACGCTGACGCTCGAACTTCGTTTATACATCACTCAGGTTGCCCACAAGCCACAGGTTGCCACCCCCCCCCAGATCCGACCATGTAGTCTGGAAACAACAAGACCCGACGCGTAAGCATCGCGTCTTGTTGTGAGAGTGAAGAAGGTTTTACTCTGCTGAATAGATGACGGTATCTGGGCGAAATGCAGCCCAGGAGAACCAGAAATGGTCAGCGTGCACGATGGGAGTCAGCTGGGCGCCGGCCAGGGGGCCGTCGATTGCCTGTCCCACGATATTCCACGAGCTGCCGGTCTGATCGTCCACGAAAGTCTTGTCCTGGCGTTGGAAGGTAAGTACTTGCCCATCGACAGTAGGATCGAATACACCTGTTGCACCCACATCTCTACCGCTGGCGATACTGCGGTCATCTAAGGCGCTGGCTGTGCCAAGTACCAAGAATACCACCATATCCTGACCCGCCTGTGTGTCATAGATGACGCCGGACTCGGTGAGAATCGTCAGGGGGTAGGCGATATCTGCACCCGCGAGTGATACAGTGACGACACGTTCCATGGGACGGAGCCGGCCATCGGAATCACCGTCGAATAAGAAGGGGCTCTGATTGATATCGTCGTAGCCTGCGTATGGGTTCTGACCATAGTTACGACCGAATCCGGTATCTTGCGAGAGTACCGTGCCTTCAGGATAGGCATCACGAAAATCGGCAAAGCTGATAAGGCTGGAGGGAATAAATGTCAGCATTTCGCCCGCCAATTCACCTACAACACCCTCACCCGTGAACTGCTGCCAGAGCGATTCGGTTGTGCGGTCGTACATAATCAGGTCGGAATTTCGCAGAAGGCCCGATGTACCGAATTCAAAGACCTGGTCTTGGAAGCGCCTGTCAAAGGTAATAGCCGAGTTGCATAGGGGGCAAAAGGTCACTGCTACCGGTATGTCGCCCAAACTATCGTTGACGATCTCATGCCAGGTAAGGATCTGGATGGGATAAGCGCGGGCTTCACCATTGATCTCGAGGGCGATGACAGGCTCGTTATCAGCCAGCCAACTCGTTGCAGCATCAAGCTCGACAAAAGTGGGGTTGTCGATAGAAGGGATGCCGTCACGCGGGGGACCACCTGAGAGGATTTCATCGTAGGCAATCGTGTGTCTGGTCCAGTCTGTGTTCCAGCTACTTGTCAGCTGTTTGAGTCGTTGGGATCGATCATCCTCTGTCAGGACCTCGGATGTGCGACTGACAGGTTGGCCATCAGGATCATCAGCTGCTTCAATTTCGTTCTGTTCTGGCGCTGATGCTTCCTCTATCAAAGACGCCGGATTCTTGTCCACATCAGAGACAGTGCCGCTCGTAGATGTATCTGGCTCAGCCAACGTGGCTATTTCATCTGATGCGCTTGCGGTTGCTGTCGAGTTATTGCTAAAAGTAATGATTACCCAGGCGACGATCAGTAGACTTAAACCGATCAATACACCCAGCACCAGCCAGAGGGTAGTTTTTTGAGATTGTCGTGCCATAATGTCACTCCATGTGATCGTTTTGAGGAAACTAAGTTGAGATTCAATCAGGACTCAATGAGTTCGGCGATACGGGTCTCGATGAATTCTTTGTTGACCGGCCCATAAAATACTTGGTTCACAACACCATCCTTGTCGATAAAGACCGAGGCCGGTTGTCCGCGCACTTTGTAAAGGTTGGTAACTTCGCCGCGTTCATCAAGAACCACGGGGTAGGTGATGCCAAATTCGTCTAGAAAACCGGGAACATCATCGAGATTGTCACGGCGGGTAAGATTGACGTCCAGGATGACAACTCCATCATCGACGTGATCGGCATGTGCAGCCTGTATATCTGGCATTTCCACGCGGCAAGGGCCACACCAGGTTGCCCAAAAATTGAGGATTACCGGCTGCCCCTGTAAATCGCTCAACTGAACCGGCTGGCCGTCGAGTGTAGACAAGGTAAAGTCTGGCGCCGGGCGGCCAGGCAAAGGAGCAGGCGCCAGGGCGACATCATTTGCCTGAGAATCAGCGACTTCACTGGGGTTTGCAAGCGTGAGGTAGCCGACTATGCCAAGGGCCAGAACAACAAAGGCGGTGATAGATATCAATGCAAGTGGTATTCGTGTTACGGAGGAAGGTGGGTTCGTTTGGGTTGTCTGCATCAGAACCTCTTTGCGGAGCAATTATAATGGGTATTATGCAGGTGTCATTGCTAGGAGCGCAATTTGCAACGAAGCGATCTTTGCTATGGCTGAATAAACGTTTGAGGATTGTTTCTGTAAATCTGATGCATAATATCCCATGCCCCTTACCGCTCTCAGCGCAGTCTCATGTTGTACCCAAGCCCTATTCATTCTCATAAAAATAGCCCATTCCAGAGAAGGGCAACCTTTTCCGAAATGGGCCAGTTGACAGCAGTCACAGCCGTCCAATCAATTCATCTAAGCGCTTGCCTCATCGGCAACCACTGCCGTTTCCTCTGTCTCGACACTTTCTGTTTGCTCTTCGACAGCTGCATCCAGTTCTTCTTCAGATAGCATGTCGCGCTCGAGTTCGCCTTCAGCTTCGACAACGACCTTGAAGGTAGCGTCAATTTCCTGAGCCAAGTGAATGGTTATTTTGTGCTCGCCCAGTTCGCGCAACGAGTGGTCGAGGCGAATACGGCGGCGATCGATATCCATGTCCAGCGCCTCTGCCAGGGCATCGGCAATAGCTGCTGTAGTGATCGAACCATAGAGGCGTCCGCTTTCACCTGCTTTGGCCGTGAAGTTAAGGGTTGTGGCGTTGATGCGATCGGCCAAATCACGGGCAGTGGCCAGCTCGCGCAAGCGCCTCCGTTCGGACGATTGCTTCAGTTGTTCTGATTGCTTACGCAATCCTTTGGTTGCGGGCATGGCTAAACCACGAGGGATCAAGAAGTTACGGGCGAAGCCAGCCTTTACTTTCGTGATGTCGCCGGCAGTACCGAGGCCTTCGACATCTTTCTTCAGCAATATTTCCATGGTTGGATCAATCTCCTTTGGAACGAGGATTTATTAATAACCGAAATTTGTCCATACTTGTTAATACCTTCGCCAATTTCGTTACGGCGCCAAAACAGACAATTTGGTGGGGAGAAAGTGTCAAAAACTGATCGTTTTCAAAGCATTCATCCCTATTTTTGTTCGATATTTGCCCTGTTGTGGGGTGAATTTGGTCACGAGTCTGCCACAAAGAGCTTTCTTCAATTTTGGCGAAGGTATTGACTTGTAGATGTAAATTCCCGGTTTTATTCAATCCTAAGTCCTTATCTGCCTACCGCCAAACGACTCAGGTCCGGCGTTTTATCTTTGAAATTGTTATGCATGCAAGACCGGCCAGAGGGCCGGTGCGAGAATCATTTTGATAGATATGCCTTGCTCACAGGCAACGTAAAAGTTTACACCAACGCCGTTGGTTCTGCCAAATTTCTGGTGGCATATGGCTATAAGCGATCTCCCAGCTTTGGGTAGGGTGTGCCGACCATGCTATACTCTGCGGCCGTGACTGCTCGCATCACTGTGCAAACGTTTGTCGGATTCTCTGCAATCTTAAGCGTTGTAGTGCGCGCGCAGTTGTAGAATTTGAGTCATGTATGCATGTCAGAAGCACAACAGAAATGATAATCTTCAAAGGAGATAGTTAATGTCTTGTAAACGCTTGTCAACGCTGGCCATTCTTATCATACTGGTTTTTACAGTGACTGGCTGTGCGTTGACTTCTTCGTCTGGCCAAGATGCTACCGAAACGGAGCCGACGCCGCGCCCAACATTACATCCCACTTTTACGCCGACGCCTGTGCAACCGACGCCGATTCCGCCACCTCCTACGGCCGAACAAGCAGCGGCGACAGCAATCGTCATCGAACCAACTCCCGAGCCAGAAGTAGTCGAACCTACACCGGTTCCCGAGGAACCCACACCTACCGAGATCCCACCCACACCGACACCTTCAGCCCCACAAGTTGAAGTGATCGCAGCTACCATTAATCTGCGCAAAGGACCCGGAGCCAATTATGGTAAGGTTGGTCAGGTGAAACAGGGGCAGGTTTTTGATATTCTGGGCCAAAACCAGAACGGGAACTGGTTTCAGATACAGAAAGAAGATGGTTCCATGGCCTGGGTTGTCAACGGCAAGAACTTAACCCGTCCTATCGGCGATGCCAGCACAGTGGTGCTCGCGCAGAATATTCCAGCCCCGCCGCCAACCCCAAAGCCCAAACCGACCAATACCCCCGCTCCGACCAATACTCCTGCCCCCTCCTACTTGTTTGTAAAGGTTGGAAATCCTGATTTCAGGCCCAATTCAAATCCTATCGTCACATTTTGGGGTGGGCTCTACGACAGTGCTCAAACATCTTTTATCGGTGGTTATAATTTGGTCGTCGAAGGACCCATGGGGCACCAAGAAGGCATGTTCGAACCCTTTGAACGGCGAGGCGATGGTGGTCTATCCAGTGTATTCGTCTACAATGCAAAAGTAGAATTCCTCGGTGCAGCGGATGGCGTCTATCGCGCCTATGTTGCAGATGGGGGCGGAAATGCGGTTTCTGAAGCATACGACTTGGAGGTTACCGGAGAAGCTAGACGCATTTTCTTCCCGCGCTGGAAACAGCCTTAGGCCGGACCGGAACTCGACGATCTTTTGCAACGTTATGACTTTGAAAGGAGTTACCATAGCGTCTACAGCTTTCTCGCATTCCTGAATCTCACGTACCACCAAACTATTCGCGTACGCATGCTCTATGCATATGCCACTGTGAGACGATAATTCAGTGACTCCTGGACAAACGCCTGAGGCGGCCTCACGCCTTCGCATAACCGCAGCTCTATTGCTCCTTCTGGTTTTCGCTTTGGGATGTACCAGTGTGGGGCGTATGGTTGTGGCGCCAACACCTACACCAACGCCAACCAATCTGCCCACATTGCGCCCAACCAGCACCATAACACCGACCGCTACTATCACACCCACACCCACGTGGACGATCACCCCCATTCCGTCCGCGACAGTGACACCTCTACCCTCTGCTACTTTTACCGCCTCTCCCACGCCTGTGCCGGTAGCAGAAGCCAGAATCATCAACCCCAGTGTCAATGTCCGCAGTGGCCCTGGCGTTGCATTTAGCCGGGTGGGCGAAGCACGTCAGGGTGAGGTCTATGGCATTACCGGTACGAATGAGAGTGGTATTTGGTGGAAAATCTGCTGCCTCGAGGGTAACAAACAAGGGTGGATCCGATCAGATTTGGCCGAGATCACCGGCCCGCTCGAAGAGATCGCCGTACTCGATATACCAACACCCACACCTCGCCCCACTGCAACCGCCACTCCCATTCCTCCCACGCCAACACCGGGCCTCGCTTTCTATAAAGGCATTGGGCCCATCCACATGAAGACCCATAACGATTGGTTGACACTGTGGGTCAAAGTCTACTCAGGTAATGCCGGTGACGGCTTCCCCATACCCGGATGGCGTATGGAGATCAAGCGTGATGGTATCGTGATTGCTGTGACAGAACCTTCGGCCGATTTCTTCCAGTATTCTGCTCCGCCTGATAAAGAATTCGGAAATCGCGTGATCTACAATCTCAAAAAAGAGGTCCTGAATCCGGGCACAGGACGATGGGAAGTTTATCTTATCGACGGTGGTGGTGTTCGTCGCTCGCCCATTGTGGAATTCACAACAAGTGAGACCGATCCTAATCGAGAGAAATATATCGGATTCCTGGCCGCCGGGTAATTAGAAGTACGTCCGTTATGACCCACGCCGATCTCTCCCGATCTCGACGTACCTATCTCCTGATCTTGGCAGCGATCTTGCTGATTGGGCTGATTCTGCGTCTCATTCGTTTGGATTTCCAACCCCTGTGGTGGGATGAGGGCTATAGTGTGTGGTTCGCCGGGCATCCCCTGACTGAGATGGTGCGGCTGACAGTAGAAGATATTCATCCGCCGCTTTACTATGGCCTGCTGCATATCTGGTCGCTGGCCATGGGCCTGTCGCCTTTGTCGCTGCGCCTGTTCAGTCTTTTGGTTAGTCTGGTTGCCATTCCCCTTGCTTATGTGTTTGGCCGAGACCTGCACGATCATGGCACGGGTCTCATTGCCGCTGCTATCGTTGCCGTCAACCCGCTCGCCATCTTCTACAGCCAGGAAATCCGTATGTATGGTCTGGCGACCAGCTTCAGCCTGCTGGCGCTATGGTCGGGATGGCGCTGGTTGCAACCACATAGCCGACGTCGCTTCGGAATCGTTTATGTTCTCAGTCTATTGAGCGGGTTGTATACCCTCTACTACTTTGCTCTGATACCCTTGGCGCAGAGTGTTTATATGGTGCTGTTTGCCCGGAAACGTTTGATTCCATGGCTGATAACTCAGGTAGCGGCCTTGTTATTTGTTCTACCCTGGCTGTGGTACGCCGGACCAAAATTGCTCGATTATGTCGCTTACAAAGTCGTGCAAGATAATGATATCCCTTTAGGGATTGGACCCTATGTGGGGCGCCATCTCTCGACCTTTCTGACAGGGCATCTGGAAGGCGTCCTTACTCCGCTCTGGACCTGGATTCTGTTACTGCTTCTTCCCATCATCGTCGTGTTGACCTGGCCGGATCGCGGCGATGAGGATGCGTCTCTCCCACAACAACGAAGCCCGCACCTCTCTTTGGCATATCTGGCGCTGTGTTTGTTCATCCCTCTGGCCGTCGGGTTTATCCAACAACTGCGAGCGCCTTTCATTCCGGATCGATTTGAGCGTGTGTTGCTTTTTGCAGCGCCGGCCTTTTGGTTGCTGATCGCGTTGGGATTGCGCCGCCTTGCACGTGAGTCTCTACCCGCAGCCATACTCGTAGCCGCGTTTCTGCTGATTGCAAACATCGCCAGCCTGTTTGCGTTCTACTCCACCCCCCGCTACGTGGCGCAAGACTATCGTTCCCTGATCCGTACAGTGCAACGAAATGCGGTTGAAGGTGATAGCGCCTTAACTCTTTTCCCCTGGCAAACAGGCTACTTCTGGTCTTATCTACCACCGGGAGACCGTCCTGATATCGTCTCCAGTTCTGATCTTAATTGGAGCCCGGACGTACAGAAACAGCTCGACGATCTCCTTGAACAAGGCGCGGTGTGGTTTCCTGAGCATTTGGCATTGGGCGGCATACTGGAAACGGCAGCCGAAGATCATCTGAGCCAACAAGCTTATCAGCTTCTCAATCGCTGGTATGGTGAAGAGACACGCCTCACGGGTTGGGTGAAACCTGGCGCTAAAACAATGTCCGTCGAGCTTACGACGCCCGTCGAGCTTACGACGCCCATCACCTGGTCGAATGGTTTGACGCTCGACGTTGCACATTTAGCCGGGATTCCTGATCAAGCCCGTCTCTTGTTCGATTTCGATTGGTCCGGTACGCAGGATATTGATCCTGCTTCATTGACACTTTCGCTGTGGATGACGGATCCGCAGGGTGTACGTTGGGCACAGCGCGATGTCACGCCATTTGCCCATCCCTATCCACCTTTGGGTGCCGAGGATCGGTCGAACTCCAACCAGGATCGAATTGCACTGACATTACCACTGGGAACACCGCCCGGCGAGTACGATATTTGGATTGCCTTGCTCGACGAAAGCCTTTCGCCCCTGCCGCTCGGCGGTGCCAACCCCGCTCCGCAGGCTTGGTTGGGTGTATACGAAACCCCCAACCTCTCACCTTTGGGGCGCGCCGCCGTGATTGGCCATCCTCAACAGATCGCGGGGGAGGGCATAGAATTTCTTGGACACGATCATGACCTGGGTTCATACTTATCGGGCGATGATCTGGCCGTGAGCCTGTATTGGCGTCCAACCAGCGCCATTGCTTCTGATCTCAACGGGTTCTTGCAATTGCTCGACAACAAGGGCGCGGTCGTGGCCGGCTTTGAAGGGCCGCCGATCGCTTGGCTACCAACCAGCGATTGGAAGACGAACGCAGCCATTCGTAGCCAACTTAGCCTCCGCATACCTGCCGATCTGCAACCAGGGGGCTATCAACTGATTGCAGGCTTGTTCGATCCTGCGAGTGGAGAGCGCATCATCTGGGGGGGGGACGATCATGTACGCTTGGGCGAGATCACCACACAGGCCCGAGATCACGATTTTGAGCCACCCTCTCCCCGAATACCACTCGATTTATCGCTGGCAGGAGGACACCAGTTGATCGGGTATGATCTGGTGGCTGGAGATAGTGCCGGCAGCCCCATCAACCTCGTACTATACTGGGCGCCCGCCACTGCCACCGAGCAGCGTTATAGCACATTTGTGCACTTGCTGGACCCCGACGATGCCATTCTCTCTCAGAGCGACAATGAGCCCGCCCATGGTGAATCCCCGACCACTGCCTGGCTGCAGGGCGAGTATATCGTCGATCCCCATACCTTAACCTTCCCCCTCGATGCCCCTCCTGGCCCCTACCGGCTCCAAGTTGGGCTCTACCATCCGCCCACGGGCCAGCGTCTGCCATTCGTGGATCAAGCAGGCACTGTCCTCACCGATCACATCGTATTACCGATTAACTAAGCGTAGGCACTAGCGCCAATCGCTCCAATAACCACGCAGAATCTCCTCCATGTGTGCGAATGCCAGGTCCGACCAAGGCATATCATCCTCTGTAAACCAACGGACTTCAGAGGCATCATCCCCCGGTGTGGGTTCTGTGCTGATCGGGGTCACATCGAATAGCATAAAGACACCTGGCTTCGTTGCATCGGCATTGGCAAACACGTCAACCACCCGCTCCACGACGACATCAAGCCCAGTTTCCTCCTTGATCTCCCTGGCCAGCGCCGCTCGCGGTTGCTCATCATATTCTACAAATCCCGAGGGAACCGCCCAATAGCCAATTCGGGGCGCGACCGCGCGGCGGATGAGAAGCACCCGATCCCCTTCCGTTACCAAACCCCCCACCGAAAATTTGGGTTCTCGGAAGTGGATGAAGCCGCAGTTGGGGCAGCGTGAGCGTTCGCGCCCATATAACATCTTACGTTCGAGAGCGTGGCTGCATTGGGGACAGTAGGTGAAGTTCATAACAGGGTCCGTACCGCCGTAGTACGGGCGTTAACTAGTCTCTACAGCTTGCCGTGCAGCGCGTATGTTGCGCAAAGGTGTCGTGATCGGGGTGACACAACCTGTGCCAAGGATGAAACCTCTACCTTCAGTCTGGTTGATAGCATCTGCGGCTTCGCTGTAGACATCTGCTGGTGTGCCGTGCAACATGGTATCCCACTGCCGCAAACCGCCGACCAGTGCTCCGCCAAATTGGTTACGTGCGGCTGCTAACGAGGGTTCGCTTTCACGATCATGCCAATTGATCGCCTGAACCGGGTAAGTGGCGACCTTGTCGAAATAGCCATCCTGGCCGTGAAGATGGAGGAGGTTGAACCAGAATAAGTCGTTGGCAGCTTCAAGGATCGTAGAATCGTAGGGGTGGCTAAAGCGTCGGAATTCAGCCACCGTCAATTCGTGAGGTGTGGCCATTTGTATGGCAAAAAAGATACCGGCTACCCCGCTGCCCTTGATAGCGTGTAAAAATCGCAGGGTAGTCTCGGTGATTACTTGCAGCACCTTTTCAACGCCATCTGGGTGTGTGCGAATTTCATACAGCACGCGTTCTTTACCGGCCAGATATTTGAGTTGGGAGGTGGGGCTGAAGATCGTTTGGATGAAGGGGGTGTCAGGCTCTAGCGCCGTGCCCAATATGTAGAGGCATTGCGCTTGCGCACACAATCTGCCTGCGCGTGGATCCTGTGGTTGGATGGAATCCCAATCTTCGGCATTCTGGATGGGGTGCTCAATGTATTGGCGGTTGCCCTCGTTATTGCCGATCCATTGCGAACGCGCTCCCCAATCCTCGACACAGAAATTAGAGTCGGGGCTGACTTTTACGAAGTCGAAATCGAATTGTGCTTGCCACTCGAGGGTAGAGCGCGCCAGTTCTGCCGAATCCTGGTCGTCGCCCGGCCAGTGCCGCCACAAAGCCACACCGGGGCGATCGGCGTTTTCACCGGCTATCATTCGTTCGATGCGTTCACGTTTACTTAGTGTCATGAGTTTGTTCCTTTTAAGGTGGGGCTAACACAGTTGAAAAGATCAGGCCACGAAAGTTACGATTTTACACGAGTACTCAATTCTATCAGCCAACATAAGCATTTATCTCCTCGGCGACGATTTCAGGTGTGTCGATGGGCAGGAAATGGTTGCCATGCTCGATAAAGACCAGACGGGTGCTTGCAGGGATATCGGACTGTAGGCGAGTCGCCTGATCAGCAGGGATATAGATATCTTCGCAACCCTGAAGTATCAGCGTCGGCGTTTGAATCGAACGAATGATATCCGGATAGTCTCGAAAGGTTTCCGCAGGGCGACCCCAGCGCAGATTCCTTAATAGAGCTGTTTCTCCTTGGGCGTCGGCGAAAGCTGAGGAAAAGGATTCGAGAAGCTCGGGCGTGAGGTGGTTTTTGTGAACCAAACCCCGCTTGATGCTGGTGCTGAACAGTGTATCGCGCATAACCCTCACCATGCCCTCTCCGATGCGAGGCTTACGCACCAGGTTGACAACTGCCGGTTCTTTGAAGTCAGGATAAACGGGTGGGCTCATCAACACCAGTTTTTGCACATGATCCCCATAGGCGCCCATATAATCGATAGCCACCGATGCGCCCAGATCATGCGCCACCAGCACAAAGGATCGCAATTCCAGATGCCGACGCAGCTCATCGAGGACATCGGCTCGTTGTTTGTGACTAATCGCCCTGCCGATCTTTTCTGATTGGCCGTAATCGTTTAGATCGAGGGCCACAATTCGAAAGTTTGGGTCAAGGTGCGGCAGCACAGGATCCCAGAGTTCTTTAGAGGTTGGCAATCCATGCACCAACACAAGGGTCCTGGCGCCGGCTTGAGAATCGGTATAGACGATGTGTCCGTGCGAAGATCGGAAACTTTCGGGCATCAGGTGTCTATCTCCAGAAAAGCGGCAAGATCATGAAGAGGTAGTATACCCGAGCACAAGCAATCAAGCTCAATGGCATTGGCTGTTTCACAAAAGTAAACCGGTTTGCTTTTGCCCAAAGCATAGCCGATCTCGATTTTTACCAAAGTGCCGATGTAACCGTCCGGGTTGAGCACATAAAGAGCATCAGCGCTGGTAATGGCGGCAAACTCATCCTCACAGAGCCAACGAAGGGTGGCTTCATCCAGATCCTCCTTGGCTATGTCGAAGTCCAGATTCGGAAACAACACCTCTAATCCGATATCATCACCCCTGGCAATGGTTTCTCGAATCAGCGCGGCAAACCGCATACTCGAACTCAAACAAATAGTCTGCATTTACATACCTGCAACGGATCATTGGATAAGTGATAGAACAATACCATTCTAGGTCTCAACCCAACAATTGTCCCAATCCCCTACCCCACGAGATAATCACCACCGACCACCGACCACCGACCACCGACCAAACCCCCACCCAAGCACCCGACTAAGCGACCACCCGACCAAACGACCAAGCGACCCTACGTCATCTTAACGACCACCTTGCCAATCACATTCGCGGCTTGATCCGCCTGATCGGCGGCATTGCTCACGTGGCGGTAAACCTCACGGATGCGCAGCCTCTCCATCACATGGTGAACATCCTCTGCCCCATCAAACAACTCGGCGACAGCTTCCCGATAGATCTTCTCGACTTGATTTTCCCGATGTTTGGTACGGCGAGCGTGGTCGAGCGCTACCATGGGATTGTCGGCCATACGTTCCATTGCCAGCAATAATTCGTCCGATGCCTCACGTAGTCGCATAACCATTTTAATCAGATAGGGATCGGAAGTCACCTTGAGCAGCTTCATCTCCAGCACCGTCGTGTAGGCGTAATCAAGCACATCATCAAGATAAAGGGACAACTCAAAAATATCCTCGCGGTCGAAGGGTGTCACAAAGGTTTTATGCAGTTCATCGATGAGGACGCGCCTCATTTCGTCACTCTCCTTTTCAGTACGCACCACCGTCTCGGCCCCACTTTCATCCCCGTCATTGACAAATAGCCATAGCCCATCAACCCCTTCTTGTAACTTCTCTGCTTGCTGGCGAAGGAGGCTGATAAACAGATTTTCTTGTTTTCGGCGAGGTAATTTCATAATACGTCTCTCGGATTACGGGGTTTAGTTCCAAATTATGGTCATCTAGCCAGGCGGTCTTCTCGCAAATCGCTAAGGACCGAGGAAGATGCGGAGCACATAGTAAAGGATGGCAGCTAACAACAAGGTCACAGGAATAGTTACCAGCCAGGCAACGCCGATGTCGGTCAGATTATGCCAACGTACCTGACTCCTGCGCTCTGCTGAGCCTACTCCTACGATCGAGGAGCTGACGACATGGGTCGTGCTGACAGGGCCACCCAGCAGCGACGCGCCCAAGATGACAGAAGTGGACGCAAACTGGGAGGTGAGGCTGTGTATAGGGCGGATGCGGAAGAATTTTCCACCGAGCGTGTGGATGATCCGCCAACCGCCCAAGGCAGTACCCAGACCGATAGCCGATGCGCTGGCAATAATCACCCAGGTGGGAACATGGAACGACTCCTGAATACCTAATGTGACCAGGCCCAGTGTAATAATACCCATCGTCTTTTGAGCGTCATTGGTGCCATGCGATAACGCCAGACCGGTCGCGGTAACAAGCTGTAAGCGATTAAATGTAGTGTTGACCTTGGGCGTGGCCCCGCGTGCCAGAAAAAGGGTGATGCGGAGAATGAGCCACCCTATCACAAATCCAAAAATCGGCGAGAGGAACAGCGCTGCGAAAACCAAAGCCACTCCCCGCCAGATGACCATATCCGGGCCGCCAAAGGCAAGCGCTCCACCTACCAGGCCGCCCACCAGAGCATGGGATGAACTGGAAGGGATACCATACCACCAGGTAATGATGTTCCAGATCGAGGCCGAGAGCAGCGCCGCCATGACCACGGTAATCGTGATCGAGTCCGCCACGACTATTCCCTCACCGACTGTCTTGGCTACGGCCGTACCGAAAAGTAACGGGCCGATAAGATTGGCAATGGCCGCCAGCGCCAACGCCAATCTTGGTGTCAGCGCCCGCGACGCTATCATCGTCGCTACGACATTGGCGGCGTCATGGAAGCCATTTAGAAAATCGAAAGTCAGCGCCAGAATCAAAAGCAGCGCAAAGATCACTAGCTCATTCATCGGCAAGCTCGAGTGCGGGAACGACATTGTTCGCGTAGAACAAAAACCGTCCGAATAACAGCCTTACTTTAAGATATCTTAACTTAAGGCTCGATTATGCCAGAGCTATGGCGTTCGAGCAAATACTGTTTGAACTACAAGGCCAGTCCGCAACTCTCGGCACCATAGCTCGGGATTTCCCTCGTCCAGATTCTGCCGCCAACCAAGCTGAACTACGTCGATGGAGGGGCCCCCTCCGCCCGCGGCCCCTCGACCCAATACTGGCCATCCGGCCCCACCTCCTTCTTCCAGATCGGGGCGATCTGTTTGAGTCGCTCAATGGCGAAGGCGCCGGCCTCGAAGATGCCCTGTCTATGGGCGGCGGCCACGGCAATCATCACACTGGATTCCCCAACCTCCAGGCGACCCATGCGATGGGCGATGGCGATATCAAGCACCTGCGGCCAGCGCTCCTGCACTTCAGCTCCGATCTGGGTCAGCATTTTTTCAGCCATGTCGACATACGCTTCATATTCGAGATAGTCCGTGTCCTGAGTGCCGGTGACGCCGCGCACCGTACCTGAAAAAAGCACAATAGCGCCTCGCTCCGGTGCTGTCACCAGTGCGGCCAAGGCATCCAGCGAGAGTTCGTCCTCGCTGATAAGGAAACGTTTATCCTCAGATCCACCACTAACAGGTGGGAAGATGGCCACCTCATCCCCATCATTGAGCAAGGTGTCAAAATCGACATAGTGTTTGTTGACGGCAACATGCAGGCGGCCCAACTCCCCTCCATCGGGTACACTGGCGCGCAGGGCATCGATCACACTCTGTACACTGGCACCGGCCGGCATATCACGTTCGAACGAAGTTGTCTTAAAGCGTTCGCGTAAAGAGGCAAAGAGCTTGATTTTAATTCTCATTTCTGTTTGTCTCCTGATGTGGTTGTGGCGTTTCTACCGCAAAGTCGCCACTTCTACCACCCTCTTTCGAGAGCAGTCGCACATTTTCGATACACATGGTTTTTTCCAGGGCCTTGGCCATATCGTAAATGGTCAGGGCTGCCACCGATGCGGCGGTGAGCGCTTCCATCTCCACGCCGGTCTGACCCTGACAGCGTACGGTCGCCTGGATATCGACACCCTGCTTGATATAATCAAACTCGATTGTGATCTTGCTCAGCAGTAGGGGATGGCAGAGCGGGATCAATTCATGGGTCCTTTTGGCCGCCAGGATGCCGGCGATACGGGCTGTGCCTAACACATCGCCCTTTTTGATATCGCCGGCGCGAATGGCTGCCAGCGTCTGCGGGCGCATAACGACCCGTGCCGCCGCTACAGCAGCGCGATGGGTCGAGATCTTATCTCCAACATCGACCATACTGGCCTCTCCGCCGGCGTTTAAATGTGTGAGTGAAGACATGGTAAATCCTGAGAGTGTGATACTACTGAAAACTCTGGAAAAGTCTAAAACGGCTGTTCGCCCCCCTATATACAGGGGGGTTTTGCTCGTTCGCACCTGTGTAAACGGGGGTAACAAATAGCTCAAAAAAGTTTTCCAGAGTTC
>PIVW01000912.1 GCA_003353825.1 Chloroflexota bacterium | reverse complement strand
GTTCGCAAAACCCAGGTGTGAGAACGTGGGTCATCAGCTGGACCGCATGGTGGCCGATATCTTAACCCAAGGGGGCAACCATGACTAAGCCACAAGTCGAACTCGCTGATGTCGTACGTCGTTTCATGGGGCCCTATAAAGAGCAATTCGGTCACCTCATGCTACCCTCACACCGCCGGGCGCTGCAGGATATTGCCCAATGCATGACCGAGGCCATGGGCGGCGGGCGATACCAATGCAATGACTGTCATGAAGGCTTCTGGAGCTACCACGGCTGTCGCAATCGCTCCTGCCCGAAATGCCACGGCCGGCAGATTGCCGATTGGTTGAAGAACCGAACCGCCGAGATACTGCCCTGCACATATTTCCACGTTATCGCAACTGTCCCCAGTGAGTTACGCACCCTGTTTCTGCGACATCAGAAGACGCTCTATGGTCTGCTCATGAAGATCGCTGCCGATGCCGTACGCGATCTGGCTGGCGAGCAGCGCTACGTCGGTGCCGAGGTCGGCATCCTGGCGGTCTTGCATACCTGGACCGGTCAACTGCATCATCATCCGCATGTGCATATGATGGTGACCGGTGGCGGTGTGACTGATGACGGGATGACCTGGCACGATGCCCCGAAAAAGTTCCTTGTGCCGGTTAGAAAGCTTTCGCCCATGATCGCCAAACGGTTCGCTGCGGCACTGCAGAAGGACCATCGCGACCTCTTTGAGCAGATCCCCGATACGGTCTGGCGTCGAGAGTGGTGTTCGTACTGCAAACCCTATGGAACTGGCAAGCAGGCCGTGCTGAACTACCTCGCCCGTTATGTCTTTCGGATTGCCATTACCAACAACCGGCTCATTTCCATGGACGAAAACCATGTTACATTCCGGTACAAGGACCATAAAACGGATCAGTGGAAGATCGAACGTATCGAGGGTGTTCAGTTCCTGCGCCGCTTCCTTTTTCATGTACTGCCGAAAGGCATGCACAAGGTACGCTATTACGGTCTCTGGCATCCCTGTAAAAAAGATCGGCAAGGCAGGGCCCGTCTGCTGCTTGCACTTGCAGAACTTACTACGGTTCCTGATGAAGGTAACTCTGTCCACCTTATGGCCGATCTTGCCGAGCAGGCGCTCGAGCAAAGCGGTTTGGAATCCCACGAATACAAGGTGAAATGCCCAAAGTGCGGTAGCACGAACGTCCTTCTGCTAGAGGATATCCGGCGCGGAAAGGCTGACATGGCTGCCTGTGCAACAGGCGGACAATGAGGATTTACCTCTCCGCTCGCACTCCAATCCAGCATAGACATAAGACCGCGTGACTGATATCGATTCGCCACGCCGTCAGACCCTCGTGTTTACGACAATCGCCGTAAGCCCACAGTGACGGTACGGCCATTCTGAGCCCAATAGAAGCATCGAAACACATTAACGCTATCAAAATCCACTCGATTAGCTCTAGGATACTCTACCGACATGACTTCATCCTGCCCCGCGCTCAGTCGAATCAGGTTTCTCCCATCGGCTCCGCTACGCTGCGCGACGGGAAAAACCATATCTATTTATTCTACAGTTTTTAACCCACCCGGAGTAGTTTTCCACTGGAACTCCCACAATATAATAAAATGTATATAT
>PIVW01000332.1 GCA_003353825.1 Chloroflexota bacterium | reverse complement strand
GCCAGGCCGGTGGCGGGGGTGGTGGCGGGGGTGGGGGTGGGGGTAGTGGTTGCGGTCGGCGTGGGTAAGGGCGTGGGCAGGGGCTGAACGAAAAAGAACTGGTTCAGATAAGTCTCTGCCTTAGGCCGGCACCATTCGATGATAGTGGGATTGACGATCACCCCACCTTCTGATATCACACCGGCGGTTTCCAATCCTTCGGGCGTATCGGCCACAACTCTGTAACGCCCATAGCTTTCCCCTGCAGAGACGAAGAAGTTCCAGAATCCATCAGCTTGGCTTGTGGTCGAGGTCGAATAAGCCGCTTGAGTTTCGCCTTCACAAGAATCGTAGCCATAGAGATGTAGAGTCACATTCGCCAGAGGCAAGGATGTGTCCCCATGGGCCCCCTCATAGGTGTGGCCACGGAATCGCCATGGTTCGGGCGTAGGGGTTGCAGTTGGTGAGGGTGATGGTGTGCTGGTCAGGGTGACCGTACTGGTCGGGGTGGCCGTGCCAGTCGGAGTGGGCCCACCCGTGATCTTAAATCCCGATCCATGGTATTGGCCCGGTGGAATATTCTTGTAACAAATGGTGTTTTGGCCACAGACCGAGGCTCCCGCTCCTAAGCGGACGCCGGCCATCAGAAATTGCGTGTCATTTAGGTGCAGGATAATATTGTAGGTTTCATACTCTAGCGATGTGTGCACCCAGAAAGTTCCATCCGCCCGTACGTTAGTTCCCCACAGTAGTTTATCCGTACCAGAACTGTCGACGCCGCGCAACTGCACACTCAATCGTTCAACACCGGACGGAGGTCCATCATAATTATAGTGAATGATCGTTCCAGAGAATCCCCACTGCACTCCTGACTGCACAGAGGATTCTGGTGATTCAGGCGCGCCTGAATCAAGCGCAAGCGCGTAACCCGTCACCAGCACCAAAGAAAGGGCTAGCAACAAGACAACGTACAGGCTCAAGATCCGGAAGTTCGGCAAGGTGATGGTTCTCTTTACTAATGATTTGAGCGATTTGCTCAACTCCTGTCTTTGTAAGCCGAGCTACAGTGCAATGCAGCAAATTACTGCACCGCCTTGAACCTGTTCGGCTAGCTCGGGGCAGGCCTCGATCCTTTTGTCGCTTGCAAAGGGTAACAACTGAAATACGATTGTATCATTAATACCTTCGCCAATTTCGTTACGGCGTCAAAACAGACAATTTGGTGGAAAGAAAGTGTCAAAAACTAACCGTTTTCAAGGCACTCATCCCTATTTTCGTTCGGTATTTGTCCTGCTGTGGGGTGAACTTGAACATGAGTCTGCCACAAAAAGCTTTCTTCAATTTTGGCGAAGGTATTGATCATGAGGCAGTATCTTTTATCGAACAGATACTGCATACACTGCTTATTATAGCACCCTCGAGTCCCAGACGAAAGATTATTCGTAAATGATCACTGATTTGAGTCGAATGCTGTTGCCGGCAAGATCTGTAGCAACCAATTCCATTTCATTCGCACCCAGCACTAGGTCCAATAGCTCTTCAAATTCGCCGTCTGCGTTTATTGAGATGGGAACGCCATTTAATAATAGCTCAACATCAGGCTCTGTGCGTCCTTTGACTCGTACCCTCTCTTCACTGACTTGAGGTTCGGAAGGTTCGACCAGTACGAGCGAGGGGGGGGTTCGATCGACCACAATCTGTTTCTCAGGTGCGGGCAGACTGCTTTCGGTGTTCGGCAATTCCGTGACGGCCGTCACACGGTAAACACCTTCCTCGGGTGGTACAAATTCCAAAAAGCCAACACCTTGCATATCGGTCTGTATGCTGGCGTAAACCTCATCATCAACATAGAACAAAATATTGGCATTGGGCAAAGCCTGAATGTGCCAGGACAGCCTTTCTGCACTTGTATAATAGAGAGTGCTCCCATCCTCGAGTGTGTTCGACGCTCCGGATAAGATCTCGGATTGCAATCTAGGCGACTGGGGTCGAACATCCAAAGCGTGCACAGTTTCACCCAACAAAAGGCTCAATTCTCGTCCCGCTGCAACATCAATCTGCTGACCATCAAACTTAACTTGTACCAGACCCTCGTCGGTAGCGACTCGTGTCCCTGCGGAACCAACGTCTAAGCGGAATACAGTTCCTTTTACCTGAGCAACGAGATCAGGTGTACTGACTTCAAACTTATCTGCTTCCGAGGCCAGGTGCTCTACCT
This sequence comes from Chloroflexota bacterium, assembly GCA_003353825.1. The sequence continues at coordinate 4,393 of PIVW01000332.1, read as the reverse complement.
CGGTACGCACGTTGCCCCGCTCCAGACGCATGGTGATCGCCAAGGGTAGAGATTCTGATCTCGGCTGTAGATCGGTGACATCCAATGCGGATTGCGCTCCCAATTCTACGCGACTCTTGTCGGGAAGCACCAGTACGGCTATGGTATCTTGTCCACTGACGATTTTGTCACCTTGCAAGATGCGCATTTCTTCGTCGGCCTGCGCCTGCAAATGTCTGGTCAACTCGATATCCCCGATAATATGCAGAGCCCGGGTGACATTGACCGTCCCCGAATCAAGGCTGAGAGAAGCGTATTGGGTCTCACCAATAGAGAACAACTGAGAACTTAGAACAAGCCCAATTAATAAGACCATGGCCGCAGCAAAAGCGGTTGCGACCAAGACCGGGCGAAACGACTGACGAGGTATGACGGCCAACCACCCACTTATCCGCTCGCCAAGGGGGCGAGCACCGGTCGCCTGGGCATCCAGTGATGTGTATAAAGTTCGACTCAGGTCGAACTCAAACCCGGCTCGCATGGTCACTTGCTCATCTTCAAGCAGTGAAAACAATCGAACCAGATCTGAATCGTCAGCCTGATGTTGGGACTCTAGGGAGGTCACGATGTAGCTCAGTTTGGCTCAGAACTTTCTCTGAGTGATTTGCGCAAAGCTGCGCGTGCACGGGTGAGGAGTGACTCGACAGATTTCTGCGAACGATCCATGGATTTGGATAATTCGAGGACCGAAAAGCCTTCTACATATTTTCCGATAAGGACCGTTCGATAATGTATCGGCAGACTGGTCAGTGCCTCGACAAGCATGTCACGATCTACCACTTGAGCTTCTATAGCTGGCGATACATCTGGTAACGCTGTGAATTCTAAATCATCTGAGGAATTGCCTGAGAAGATCGCCTTACTGCGGCTGGTTCGCCGATAATGATCGTGAACCTTGTGCTGAGCGATAGCATAGAGCCAGGTGTAGAGCTTGCTTCCACCTTTGAATCGCTTGAGCGATCGTATGGCAGCCAGCATCGATTCCTGAGTGATATCTTCGGCATCATGCTGATTATTGCCAGTGGCGTAGTAGATAAAGCGATACAGTCTCGGAACATAGAGCCCGTAAAACTCATCGAACGCCCGTTTATCTCCTCCTAACATCTGGGAGACAAGTTCAGCTTCGTATTCTGCTGTCGGTTCATCGAAGTTCGATGATTCTACTGTCGCCCATGTAGTCGGCGACGATAGATCATACGATTTCATAACATTATGTCGCTCGAGGATATAGAAATCCTGCGCTCTTTATGAAAATATCTTCAGAATAGGATAATAGACAATCAAACGCATCGATGGGCAAAAAAGACCGAAGCACGTTACTCGTTCTTCCGGGGAGATGAACGCCTAACTGGAAAAGGGTATTGGGGCTCATTCAGTCGCACCTTGTGCAAGAGCATACTACCCGTCTATAAGACACCCGCCATCATAGAAGGAAGCGGCCAACAGGTCAAGCTGGCGACTTGATACCTGCAAAGAGATCAACATTATAAGCAGTAATACGCACTTCATAGCTAACTAACTAAGTCCAAAAAGAATGCCGATATCCTCTATTCGATCAAGATAGTAGTCGGCCAGGCCCTCACTACGCGGCCCCACCAGAACCGTCCACATACCCATTGCTCGGGCCGGCGCCAGATTCTTCGGGCTATCTTCGATAAACATACATCGCTCTGCATCCACGTTTAGCAATTGCAGACATCGCTGATAAGATTCAGGTTGGGGTTTGGGAATGAAATCTACTTCATCCATACCAATCAAAACATCGAAATACACCAATAAACCTAATGCCGAAAGGATGTTGCGAGCGTGTTCGGCTGTGGCATTGGTGAAGATCGCTTTGCGATGGGGCAGAGCGGCTAGCACGTCTGCCAGTTCGCCATTGGGTTGTAGATAACGCCTTGCATCAAGATCGTGCACATAGGCCATATAGGGTGCCGGATCGACATCATGTTCGGCCATCAAGCCGGCTATGGTCGTACCATAGTCCAGCCAGTAACGTTTCTGTACGACTCGGGCCTGTTCGATCGGCAAGTTCAGAGCCTGGGCGACGTAAATCTGAATTCGTTCGTCGATGCGCTCCCAGATGCCCGATTCGCTCTTGTACAGGGTATTATCCAGATCAAAAAGTAGTAATTCCACGTCCGGTATGTTGCTATCTAGCGATTTCATGGCAGTCATTATGCCTGTTACTGGGAGGCGCGCCAAATCAGCTAGAGGCCGAACTCAAGGGTTTGTACACCTTTCGCCCAGGTGCGACAGCCTCTGGTATAATCTATCTATGTCAATTCGAGTCCTGCCGGCCGATGTAGCCGACAAGATCGCTGCCGGTGAAGTTGTCGAGCGCCCGGCATCGGTCGCCAAAGAGCTGATCGAGAATAGCCTGGATGCCGGTGCAACGGATATTCGGGTCGAGATACGTAGTGGGGGCAAACGTCTGCTACGTGTCATCGATAATGGCCGGGGTATACCTGCCGTGGAAGCGGCACTGGCTTTTCAGAGACATGCCACATCCAAATTATACAGCGCTGCTGATCTCGAACAGATCGCTACACTCGGTTTTCGCGGCGAGGCACTGGCGGCGATATCAGCAGTGAGCAAAGCGACGTTGGTGACACGATATACCGACGAACCCGTTGGCATCGAATTGAAGCTGGAAGGCAGCAGTATCGTTGCCCAACGAGCCATTGGAACACCGCCCGGCACCAGTATCAGCATCGAGCACCTCTTTTGGAACACACCGGCCCGGCTGAAATTCCTGCGCACCGATGCCACGGAAGCGGGGCATATTTCACGTATCGTCACACGCTATGCCCTTGCAAACCCAACTGTGCGCTTCAGTTATAGCAGCGAGGGGCGCCTCTCCTTTCAATCACCGGGGACAGGAGACCGTCTGCAAACAGTGCTCAAGGTTTACGGCGCTGAAATCGCTCGGCAGATGCTGCCGGTAGCCGGCGATGCCGATCGGGTAGCGCCCGGTATCACCGTTAGTGGCTTTGTGAGCGAGCCGAGTCTGCACCGTGCCAACCGCAGTTATATCGAGTTATTTGTCAATAACCGCTATATACAGGATCGCAATCTTACCTTCGCCGTGATCCAGGCCTACCGCACCCTCTTGCCCAAGGGTCGATACCCACTGGCAATACTATTCGCGAAGATAGATCCCACCCTCGTGGATGTCAATGTCCACCCTGCCAAGGCAGAGGTACGCTTTCGAGAGGCTTCGTTGGTGTTCCGAGCTGTACAGCGTGCAGTGCATCGCGCACTCAATACACAAGCGCCCATCCCCCCCGTGCAAACGCATCGATCGGCTTCGGATAGACAAGCTTGGGCATCCCGCCGGCAGTCGTTGTTACAGGCGGGCCAAGTAGAGAGCGATCCGGGCCAACTGGCCATGGCATTGTTCCGGCAGGGACTAGAGTCGGAGCAACACACCGCGCTGGTGGGATCAGAGAGCCCGACAGATGCCCCAGATCCTGTCATCTCTAGCAATGATGGTACGCTCCCCCCACTTCGACCCGTGGGACAGATTACCGCGGCTTATCTTGTAGCCGAAGGCCCTGCAGGACTGTTCCTAATCGATCAACATGCTGCGCACGAACGTATCCTATACGAACAGATTGTACATGCTGATCAAGAAGCGATTGCCAAACAACAGCTACTACAACCCCTCTCCATCGAATTAGGCACTCATCTTGCGGGCCTGATGGCCGAACACTTATCCACCTTACAACAAAGCGGGTTTGAACTAGAAGCATTTGGCAGCGGCTCTTATCTGCTACGCGCCGTTCCGGCCTTTATGGGCAGGCAAGATCCGCAGCGTCTGTTGGAAGAGGTAGCGGAAGGTTTGGCAGATAAAGGTGATCTGGTGGGACAGGCACGAGAAGATGAATTGGTGAAGATGATCTGCAAAAGACTGGCAATCAAGGCAGGGCAGGTGCTGTCTGCGGCAGAACAGCGAGCATTGTTGCAACAGTTAGAAGCATGTGAGAATCCTCGTACCTGCCCACACGGGCGACCGACGATCTTACACTTCAGCGCTTCAGATTTGGCGCATCAATTTGGGCGTACCTGATACCGTAAACTGGTGAGGCGTGGGGAGGGGCAGGTGTGAGGAATTTGGATCTACTGAGACTCCATTTTGTCGTTCCAAACAAATTTGATACTTTTTTGACGCTTGTGCTAGAATCGTAAGGATCTGAAGCAGACGCCTTCATCTGCTTCGTGCTAGTCAAATATGGGTGTGTCCTTTTTGAGTTAGAGGGCAATCTTACCCTACCATACTAACATGTTTGGAGGCCGGTTCAGGCCTTCTGAACTTCCGAAACGGGGAGTTACGTTGACGAATCCAGGTCGA
>PIVW01000911.1 GCA_003353825.1 Chloroflexota bacterium | reverse complement strand
ATGAAGACATTCTACGACAGTCTATCGGAAAAAGACCGGCGTCGCGATGCTGGGATTGAGGCATTGAAGTTAGGACGAGGCAGACAGAGTTACATCGCCGGCATTCTGGGGTGCAGTGGCAATACGGTGAAGAAAGGTGCGGTCGAGGTCAGCAGTTTGTCAAGTCGTGAAGTCGATAAGCGGATTCGTCAACCCGGCGGGGGGCGCAAGAAGTATGATGAGAAATGGACAGATATCGATGAACGATTTCTGGCGGTGGTGAAGGAGCATACAGCAGGCGAGCCGATGGATGAACGAATCATCTGGACAGATTTGACCGATGTAGATATCCAACAACGGCTAGGCGAGACGTATGGTGTGTGGGTTAGCAAGCCAGTCATCAAGAAACTGCTGAAAAAGCATGGCTACCGCAAACGCAAGGCAAAAAAAAACGAAGCATGAAACAAATGCCTAACCGCAATGCCCAATTCGAGCCACATGTCACCCGCGCCTGTCAAGGGGTCATTTTCACTTCCGTTGAACTGGTCAAAGAATTGATGGCCAAAACCAATACAAAAACTGGCCTGAAAGCAGTTGTCCACATTATCGACAAGGTATACGAAACCAAACGCAAGGTCTCTGATGCCTTCAAAGACAACTTGCCCATCCTCTTCGATGATTTCTTGCCTAACTGGAACTATTGTGCCCTTCCTAGACTCGCAATTGTTAATGCCTAAGTTATTTAATTCCCATTCCGAACACTGCCAGTTACGGGCATTCTTGTCGATGAAACCCCGGCATTTGGGGGCCCCTACTCAATGAATCAGGTTGTGTCATTTGTTCAAAGTGCTGTTGACTAATACAGATCTTGTTTGGTATCATCAATTTGCTGCCACCATTTTACCTGTATTGACTCTGTATGAAAAAACTTACTAACCAATGGTGCTAGTTTGTAACCACAACATGCAGTATGATCCTTAGAATGCTACTATATGCGGGTTCAGGGAGTGAGCACCTGAACAGAAAATCACTGCCACGTATTCCTGATGCCTGCATTTAGTAGCACATTTGGTAAGCATACTATATGTAGTGTGAAGGTATTCTCTCAACTAGCACCAATGGTTACGTAGCCAATCAGGCCCAACGCCGATACGCCCAGGTCGAACCGGAGAATCGTCTGGTGACGCGCACTTTGGAGCAGCAATGGGAGTTGGCCTTGCGTGAAGTGGAGCGCCTCGAGAGTGAGTTGACCGCCTTGCAGCGTGCGCAACCGCTAGCCATCACGGCTGAACAGCGGCAATCTCTGCTCACCTTGTCCGACGATCTGGAACAAGTCTGGGCTGCTCCAACCACCACTTGGGCCGAACGCAAAGATTTGCTACGCTTGTTAATTGCAGACGTGGCGCTCACTCGTCACGAAACCGGCATCACGGTCCAGATCCGCTGGTTGACCAATCAAGGTCGAGGGCGGCTAGCTGCCCTTGCCTGTCAGGCGCGACGTGCCCACACCACCCGTGATCGTGGATCGCCTTCGTAGTTTGTGCAGCGCACACACCGATCAGGAAATCGCTGATATCCTCAATCAGGAAGGTTTGAAAGCTTCCCTAGGCAACTGCTTCACTGCTAAAATCGTTGCGGACACACGTCTCC
>PIVW01000015.1 GCA_003353825.1 Chloroflexota bacterium | reverse complement strand
GGTTTTAGAAACTGGCAAAACGCATTTCTAGCTTTACAACGGATAGCCAATCATACCCCCCAGGCCCGTCTGGCCCTGTCCAAAGGTCTGTCTGCGCTGCTTATAGCCCTAACCAACACCGCCACACCCGACCGGGTCTTGGTTAACTTTGAGCGTTTTGTGCAAAGCGCAACAAACCCCACCCAATTATTGCACGACCTGTCTGCTAACCCACGTGGTTTTGAAATCCTTTTTACCCTCTTTACCGGCAGTCAATTTTTAACCGAAATCTTATTGCGTCATCCCGCCTACTTTACCCAACTAACCGACCATAAACGTCTGGCTCAAACCAAAGATCGTACTCAGTTGCAAAACGAAGCCCAAGCTGTCCTGAAACCCTTTCTATCCACTGCTGAGAAAATGACAGATCTGACCCCCGCTCTCGATGCTCTGCGGCGTTACCAACGGCAGGAACTGTTACGCATTGGCACATGTGACCTGCTGGGTCTCCTGGATTTAAGCACCGTCACCACCCAACTTTCTCACCTGGCCGATAGTTTGGTAGAAGCAGGTATTACCTTAGCCGCCCATCAAACCCGAACCAATCCACAAGGTTTGACCAATCCACAAGGTTTTGCTGTTATTGCTATGGGTAAATTGGGAGGTGGCGAAGTTAACTACAGTTCCGACATCGACTTGATATTCTTAGCTAAGGCCGAAGCTAACCGCTACTTAAAACTGGGTCAACACTTAATTGATATTTTAACTCGCTCTACTGGCGAAGGTTTTCTCTATCGGGTTGATATGCGTTTACGACCATGGGGTCGAAGTGGTGCTTTGGTTTACACAGTTAATGCCCACCTGGCTTATCTGCAAAAACAGGCCAGCTTATGGGAACGACAGGCCCTGCTCAAAGCCCGTCCCATAGCGGGTGATGAGAGCGTTGGACAGATATTTTTGCAACAGGCCAGGCCTCTTATCTTTAAGACCGCTGCTGCCGAAACGGTTCGGGTTGAAATTCATAAGCTCAAACAACGCATTGAAGACCAGCTACGTAAACGTGGACGTGGCTGGGGCGAGGTCAAATTAGGGCAAGGCTCTATCCGTGACATAGAATTTGTAACCCAATACCTGCAACTCATTCATAGCGACGGCTCAAACCATACCCCCAATACGCTCAAGGGTTTAACCCAACTGGCGGCTATGGCCGTTTTGCCCGCCGATGAACATCGTGTTTTGGCTGATGGTTACATCTTTTTACGCACAGTTGAAGATCACCTCCAACTTATGCACTACCGCCAAACTCACACCCTGCCTAATGATAAACAGGCTCTAACTCATCTGGCCCGACGTTTGGGTTTTCAAGGTCCGGAAGCCGGGACGCTGTTCAAAGCCCGCTATCAGCAACACAGCGCTGTAATTAGAGCCGTCTACCAGCGTCATCTGGCTGATCTCCAAAATTCTGAGGCTGACATAGCCCTCGATGTTTTACCTTTGCTGACCCGGATGCCCGCTGCTTATGCCGAAACCTTTAGCGATGCTGATGTTGGCCGCCACGCCCATCTATTAAAACGACTTGACAAGCACAAATTGGCTGAAGTCGAAGCCACCCCACTTGATGACCAATTGTGGCAAGTGACCATTGTGGGTTATGACTATCTTGGTGAGCTTTCCCTAATTTGTGGTTTGTTATTTGTCTATGGTTTTAATATTGTCGACGGGCATGTCTTTACCTACGGGCCGGCCCTACAACACTCGCCCTCTCCCCGCCGTCCTGCCACTCGGACCCGGACCCGAACCTGGTCTAGCTATAAACTTAAGCGGCCAAAAGTAGCTTCTCACTTTACCCGTCGTAAAATTGTCGATGTTTTTACCGTTCGTCCGGCCCGATCGGGTCTTTCCTTAGCCGAAATGGACGATATCTGGTTACGTTATACCCAAGACTTGACCGATTTGTTACAACTCCTACATCGGGACGAGAAGCGAGAAGCTCAGGGTGAGTTAGCCCGCCGAGTCGCCCTGAATTTACCCCCTACGTCTGGCCTGACCTCCAAACTCTACCCCGTTGATATTGACATTGACAATGAAACCTCAAAGCGGCACACTATTTTACGCATTGTCTCAGTTGATACCATTGGTTTCTTGTATAAATTTACCAATGCCCTGGCCCTAATCGGCATTAATATCCGCAGTATGACAGTTGCTACTGCCGGAAATCGGGTTGAGGATGTCTTGCATGTAACTGATACACAGCGTAATAAAATCACATCACCTCAAAAACAGCGTGAATTGCGGGTAGCAACCGTCTTGATTAAACACTTTACCCAACTTTTACCCGACACCCCCAATCCAGAATCGGCTTTGCTCCATTTTGGAGAGTTTCTGGGGCAACTCTTTAGGCGGCCTGATTGGCCGGATGAAATCGCTTCTCTAGAACAGCCCCAAGTGTTAAGCACCTTGGCCCGTCTGCTGGGGGTCAGTGATTTTTTGTGGGACGATTTTCTACGAATGCAACATGCCACCTTGTTCCCTGTTATTCGCAATGTCGAACAACTGGCTCAATCCAAATCTAAGACCGACCTGCGCCAAGACCTGGCTGTTATTTTGCATAATACAGCTCCAGGGAAGCCCCAAATTGAGGCTTTTAACAACTTCAAAGATCGAGAAATGTTCCGCATTGATATGCGCCAGATACAGGGTCATATCACCAAATTTGGACAATTTTCAGCCGAATTAACCGATCTGGCCGAAGTGGTGGTTGAAGTAGCCTATCACATGGTGGCCCGCGACATCCGCAGTTATTATGGTTTACCCCGTTTGGCAAATGGCCGCGAGTCGCCCATGACAGTCTGCGCTTTGGGCAAATGTGGCGGTCGGGGGCTTGGTTTTGCCTCTGACATCGAACTGATGTTTATTTTTGCCGGAAACGGAAAGACCACCGGCCCGCGCGTCATCACCACCAATGAGTATTATGTTAAATTGGTTCAGGATATTACCCAAACCATTCAGACTAAAAATGAAGGCATATTTGAACTTGATTTGCGCTTGCGGCCTTACGGCAAAGGCGGCGCTATGGCCGTCACCTTAGAATCATTTAAACGCTACTTTGGCCCCGACGGTGATGCCTGGCCCTACGAACGCCAGGCTTTAGTCAAATTGCGACCCATTGCCGGAAACCTCAAATTTGGGCAAGAGGTGGTCAGGCTACGCGATAAGCTGATATATAGTGGCGAACCATTTGACGTGGCCGCCATGCGGGCCATGCGCGAACGCCAATTGCGCCATCTGGTTACGGCTGGAACCATCAACGCCAAATTTAGCCCTGGTGCTTTGGTTGATGTGGAGTATTTGGTACAGGGCCTACAAATTACGTATGGACACCGCGACCCCAGCCTGCGCCAAAACCGCACCGCCGATGTAATGAAAGCTTTAGCTATGGCCGACCTCATCCCCGCCGCCGATTACGCCCCCTTACAGAAAGCCCATATTTTTCTACGGCGTTTAATAAACGCCTTACGTGTGGTCAGGGGTCATGCCAAAGACCTGACCGTCCCGGTTGCCAATGATGAAGAGTTTGCCTACTTAGCCCGTCGTCTTGATTACGGCCATGACCTATCCCGCCTTCAAGATGATTTAACCCGCTACACCAGCCAAGTTTACGAAATCAACCAGCGTTTGTTAATTTGAATCTAACTACCCCAACCCCCAACCTCTACTCCCTACTCCCCTACTACCTACTCCCTACTAACAACTTTTCACTTTTCACTTTTCACTATTTACTATTTACTATTTACCAGAAAGGAATTATTTCTATGACTAACCCTTTTCAACCCACCCCTTTAGAACAAGACATTCGGCAAGCGGTACGTGCTCTGTGTACCCGTTTCCCTGATGAGTATTGGCGTGATTTAGATCGCCAGCAAGCCTACCCCGAAGCTTTTGTTAAAGCTATGACCGATGCCGGCTGGCTCTCCATTCTTATCCCCGAAGCGTACGATGGCGGGGGTATGGGCATTTCTGCTGCTGCCGCTGTATTGGAGGAAGTGCATCGGGCTGGCGGCAACGCCGCTGCATGTCATGCCCAGATGTACATTATGGGTACCCTCTTGCGGCATGGTTCCGATCAGCAAAAGGCCAACTATTTGCCCCGTATTGCCTCTGGCGAGTTGCGCTTGCAAGCCTTTGGAGTGACAGAACCCGATGCTGGCTCCGACACAACCCGCATCCGCACCCGCGCCGAACGCCAGGGCGACCGTTACATTATCAACGGCCAAAAAGTGTTCATCTCACGGGCCGAACATTCCCACATAATGCTTTTGCTGGCCCGTACCGCCCCCTACGACCCTCAACGGCGTGCCGGAGGGCTGTCCACCTTTTTGGTCGACTTGCGGGCAGCACTTAACAATGGCCTGCAAATTCGGCCTCTGGAAACCATGATGAACCACGCCACCACCGAACTCTTTTTTGATAATCTCGAAATTCCAGCGGAAAATTTGATTGGTGAAGAGGGCATGGGTTTTCGCTATATTTTGGACGGTATGAACGCCGAGCGCATCTTGATTGCCGCCGAGTGTATTGGCGACGGTTATTGGTTTGTCCAACGGGGATCTCATTACGCCACTCAACGCGAAGTATTTGGTCGCCCCATAGGGGCCAACCAGGGAGTCCAATTTCCATTGGCGGCAGCTTATGCCCATGTTGAAGCCGCCAACCTGATGCGTTTGAAAGCAGCAGCTCTCTTTGAAGCCGGACAACCCTGTGGCCCCGAAGCCAACATGTCCAAATTATTAGCCTCAAACGCCGCCTGGGAAGCGGCCAACGCCTGCCTTGATGCTCACGGCGGCTACGGCTTTGCCACCGAATATGATATCGAACGTAAATTCCGCGAAACCCGGCTCTACAAAACCGCCCCCATCAACAACAACTTAATTTTAGCCTATTTAAGCCACAAGGTATTAGATATGCCACGCTCATATTAAAAGAGGGACTCAGCCAAAGAACCGGCCCCAATAATGAAAACGATGGCTCAAGCTGGACCACAGTCCAACGACCCGACCCGGACGGCCCAGACTGTGGTCCACTCAGAGCATTTTAAACTATTTTCAGAGAGAGATAAAATGGAGTCCAAAGCGAAGCTTTGCTTCAAAGTTCCGCTACACTACACTTTGGACTCCTTCACAACCATTTTATACGAGGAGTAAATCATCAATGAACCTTAACCCTACCAAACGCTTCTCAAATCGAGTTGAAAACTATATTAAATACCGCCCCAACTACCCCCCTGCCATTATTGACTTCCTACATACCACCTGTCAATTAACTCCCACCTCAGTTATAGCCGACCTCGGCTCTGGCACCGGGCTGTTATCAGAGCTATTTCTGGCCTATGGCTGCCCGGTCTTTGGAGTCGAACCTAACCCCGACATGCGTCTAGCCAGTGAAGATTTTCTAAAACCATATCCCAACTTCACCAGCCTTGCTGCTCAAGCTGAAACAACCACTCTACCCGCTAATAGTGTTGAATTTATCACCGCCGGTCAGTCCTTTCATTGGTTCGACCCCCAACCTGCCTACCTGGAATTTAAGCGTATCCTCAAACCCCATGGCTGGATTGTTTTGATTTGGAATGAAAGACAAACCCACACCCCCCTTTTAATCGCTTACGAGCAATTATTAAATCATTATGCCCCGGAATATGAAACCGTCTACCATAGACACATTGACGACAACGCCCTGACCGACTTGTTAGGTCCCAAATTAAAACGTACATCTTTTGATAATCATCAACTATTCGATTTTGCAGCTCTAAAAGGCCGCTTATTATCATCATCTTACACCCCCCTGGCAGGTCAGGCCAACTATAAAGCTATGATAAGCGCGTTAGAAGAGATCTTTCAGGCAAACCAAGAGCATGGTCAAATAAGATTTGAATATGCCACCCAGGTCTACTATTGCCAGGTGTGAGAAACCCAAGCGAAAACTGGTATTGCGTACCGCAAATCTGATAGTCAACTTTTTTGATTTATCGCTCCGGCAACCCCTCTATTGAAACCGGCCCATCGGGAAGGTCCACTGCCCCAGCAATATCCACTGTAGAGATCACTGGCCCGCTCAGGTTGTTGCCCTCATTGCTCTCTTGCACGTTGCCGTAGGTGGTGTTGTTGGTTGATGGAGTCTACGTAGGCGTATACTGTGGCCCCTACGGGGAAAATGTTGCTGCTTTCGTTGGGGTGGTAGTAGTTGCCGCCGGTGGTTAAGATCAGGATTTCGTTTTGGGCCAGTGGTTTGGTAACCCCCCACACCGCGCCGGCTGGGGCGATGGTATCCCACGCTTGGTTGAGGGTGGGGGTTTGATTGGGGTTGAAGTAGATATCTACCCAAAAGTTATTGAGTACTGTGCTGCCGGCATTGCGGATGGTGACCGTTACCTGACTGCTGGTGGCTATCAGGTTATCCACCACCAAATCCGATAGATTAGAGTTAGAGTTAGGGCTTTCGGAGGAGACAGAGGCATTGAAGATAAGGGGTAGGTAAATGATGTTGCCGCCACTAGGCTTGGAGATGACAAAGGTGGCCGCTGGGCTGACGTAGCTGCTGACATTACCAACCGCATCATAAGCTCTGACCGTCCAGATGTAGACTCCGTTGGCCATATCAACCGAGGGGGTGAAATTGGATTGCGTGGTGGCGATGGTGGTGGCCGACTCTTGCACGCTGACTGCCTCAGCTAAGCTGAGGACGTTATTGCTGCTGCTGATATGTAGCGTATAGCTGACCACCCCGCTCAGGTCATCGATGGCATCTTCCCAATCAAAGGTTGGCCGCCCGGTGGTGACGGAGATTCCGTTGGTGGGGGTAATCAAGACCGGGAGGGTGATGAAGGTGGGCGGGGTAATATCGGCCAGGGTGGTTAGGGCTACGTCAGCTTGTCCTTGGGCGGAGGTGTGGCTGAAGTAGGCACTGTTGGTGATGGTTGTGTTGTAATAAGCGGCGTTGTTGATGATGTTGGCGTTGATGGTAAAGGTCAGCGATTTATAAGCCATGACCATGCCGCTCCAACTGAGGTCGCTGCCGCTGAGGCCGGAGGGCAGGGTATCGGTGACAATTACGTTGGCGGCGTTTCCGTTGCCGCTGTTGGCGATGATGATGGTGTAGGTCAGGGGGTCGCCGGGAGCGGGTGGATTGGTGGTCGCCTGGACTGTTTTGGTGATGGTCAGATTGGGCACGATGCCGCTGTCGGTGACGGTGATGATGATGGTTTGGCTATCGCTCAAGACTGGCGAGCCGTTATCAGTGACAATGAAGGTCACCTGGTATGCGCCCGGCCCCTGGGTATAGGTTGGTGTCCAGGTGAAGAAGCCGCTATTGGCATCCAGACTGGCCCCGTCCGGTGCGTTGCTCATACTGTAGGTCAGGCTGTTGGCCGGCAGGTCGGTATCGGTGGCGGAGAGGGTGAAGGAGAGGGTACTGGTTTCCTGAATGGACTTGTCGTCGATGGTAGCCAGTGTCGGTGGGCTATTGACCTCAATCACCGTCACCAGGATGGTGGTTGAGTCGGTCAGACCGCCGGTATCCGTTACCAGGATGGTGACCAAACCCATCGTATCACTTTCAGTCGGGGTCCAGGTGAATACCCCCGTATTGCTGTTGATAGTGGCTCCGGTGGGGGCGTTGTAGAGGCCGTAGGTTAGGGTATCACCGTTGGCATCGGTGGCGATGGCAGTGAAGGTCAGGGTGAATGTTTCGGTGATGATCTGATTGCCGATAGCGGCCAGCACTGGGGCAAGGTTGACCTCGTTGACGGTGATGACTACTTCATCCGGCGTGGTATCGAGCAGGCTGTAAGCATCGGTCACGGTCAGGCTGAAGGTCAGGACTGTGGGGCTGCCTGGGGTAGTGAAGGTGGGCGATATGCTTGTTCTGTCGCTCAAGGTGACGGAGGGGCCGCCGGTTTGGGTCCAGCCGTAGCTCAAGGGAGTGTGGCCGTCCGGGTCGCTGCTGCCGCTGCCGTCTAGCGTGACCGGTGTATTGACGGAAACGGTCTGATCTGTTCCAGCGTTTGCGGTGGGGGCACTGTTGGTTACGTTGACGGTCAGGGTGTCGGTTATACTGTTTGTGCCGTTGCTGGCGGTAATAAGCACCGTGTAGATGTTGACCGCTGCGTAAGTGTGGCTGATGGTGTTGCCGCTGCCGATGTTGCCGTCGCCAAAGTTCCAGTTGTAGCTTACGTTGCTGCCGGCGGTGATTGTGACCGTGAAGTTGGTGCTGTTGCCCAGGGTGGTGGGGCTGTCGCTGGTGGCACTCAGGCCGGTGATGGTTTGATCGTTGACCGTAATCCGGATTGTTTCAGTGGCAGTTAATATTGGGCTGCCTGTGTCACTGACAAGCACCGTGACCGTGTAGAGGCCCGGCCCCTGGCTCTCGCTTGGGGTCCAACTGAATACACCACTATGGCTGATGATAGTGGCCCCGCTGGGAGCGTTAAGCAGGCCAAAGCTCAAGGGGGTGTTGGCTGGAATGTCGGTGCTATCGTCACCAATGGCCATGAAGGTGATGACTGTCAATTCAGCACCCGTCTTATCGCCGATGGGGGCCAACAGTGGCGGGCTGTTGACCTCGGTTACGGTGATGAGGATGGTCTGGCTATCGGTCAGGCTGCCGTCTGAAACGATCATGGTGGGGCTGTAGACAGCGGGGCCGTCGGCTTCGGTGGTGGCCCAGGTGAAGAGTCCCGTGCTGCTGTTGATGGTTGCTGTGGCCGGGGCGTTGTACAGGCTGTAGCTCAGGGTGTCGGCGTTGGTGTCGGTAGCGCTGGCGGTGAAGGTTAGCGTCTCGGTCTCGGTGATGGTCTGCCAAGGGTCAATAGCGGCCAGAACCGGGGCGACATTGCTGATCGCCAGCCCTGCTTCGGCGGTGTTGTTGGTGGTAATGATTTCAGTGGTGGGGCCATTACTAATGGCAATGGTAGCTGTGTTGGTGAATGATGAACGATGAATGATGAATGATGAACTGATTTGGGCGGTGATGGTGATGAGGCCGACTTGCCCTGGCGAGACCGCAGAGGTTGCGTTTGCAATGGCAAACGTCAAAACCTCGGTCTGAATGGTGGTCCGCGTAATCGCCATATCGCCGCTGCTGATGATGTTTAAGACCGTGATTTCGGCGGGTATAAAATCGGTGATGACCACGCCGCTGGCCGTGTCATTACCCATGTTGGAAAAGGTCAGGGTGTAGGTGATGGTGTCGCCTGGTGCGGCGGTGGCCGGATCAACTGCTTTGCTGAGAGTCAAGTCGGGGTGAGTTATAGCAGTTGAGACCTGATTGGAGGTCTGGACGGTGTTGAGGCCATTAAAGACGGTGGCGGTATTGGTGATACTGCTGCCGGCCGAAGCTAAAACTTTAGCAACACATTCGTAAATCATTGTTGTCCCGTTGGTAATTGTGACCGTCCGCCTCAAATCGCCTGCGCCCAGAGGGGTTGTTACCAGCACGCTGTAAGTGATGGTAAAGGTAGCTGTGTTGATTTGATTATCATCCCCAGTATCATTGTAATCTTCGGACCAGTGAAACTCATAGCTCCCCTCGGCCGAACCGCTGCCGCTTCCGTTGAACGTCTCATTGTATGAACCCTCATCATCAGGATAGCCTAAATCAGTCCCAAAATCGTAGCTCCCTACCTGGCCGGACGGAATATACAAGGCCAGGCCAATTTCACTTGGCCAGCTTCCATTCAGCGTGTCGCCGGCCACATAAAATTCATATTCATTGAGGAGGCTGCCAGCGGGAATCAAACCACTGGTGCTCTGCGACATCACCAGGGTACCGTTGCCGTCGAACGTTTGTGGCCCCAAATTGGGCGAGACGTAAATATCCGTTAAGGTGAATGTTTCAGTGCAGTTGAGTACGTCGAGAGCGGGCGAGAAGGTGTCGGTGATGGTCGCCCTGGCCGGGGCTGTGCCGGAATTGGTGATGGTGAGGGTATAGGTGATCGTATCGCCGGGCGCGACGCTGGTTGGGATAACAGCTTTGGTGATGCTCAAATCCGGGGCCACCACTTCCATCCCCGCCGAGGTGCTGTTATTCCTGCTGTCGCCATCCACCGAGGTGGTGGCGATGGTGGCCGTGTTGGTGAATGATGAATGATGAGTGATGAATGATGAATTGACTTGGGCGCTGATGGTGATGAGGCCTGCTTCACCGGGGGACAGGTCTTCTACCTGCCACACGTAGCTGAGGCTGCCGGTGGGGGTGATGGTGATAGCTGAGGGTTGAAAGCTGGTATTTGTGAGGCTAATGGGTATCTCGTCGGTGATGACCACCCCCTGGGCGGTCAGGTTGCCGACATTGGCAAAGGTCAGGGTGTAGGTAATGGTATCACCGGGTTGAGCCGTAGCGGGCGTAACTTACTTACTCAAGGCCAAGTCGGCTGCATTGACCGTCAGCCCGACCTGGGCGGTGTTGTTGTTTGTATCTGTTTCTATAAAAGTGGTGGCGATGGTGGCCGTATTGGTAAAGACTCCCCCCGAAGGATTGCTGAGAACGCCGCTGATAGTGATGAGGCCGCCTTCACCCGGCGACAGGTCTTCCACCTGCCACACGTAATTGATGCTGCCGATGGGGGTGATGCTAATGGCTGAGGGCTGGTAGCTAATGGCTGATAGTTCGGACGGTATGATGTCGGTGATGACCACGCCAGTGGCGGTGCTGTTGCCGGTGTTGGAGAAGGTCAGGGTGTAGGTAACGGTGTCGCCGGGTTCGGCGGTGCTTGGGTTAACCGACTTGCCGATTTGCAAATCAGCCGGCGGCTCATTCAACCAAACCGTGATGTCATCAGCAGAGTAAGCCGCGCCCAGAACATCCAGGTCGCCATCGCCATCCACATCCGCCGCATACACGCTTCTTGCCCCATTGAAATTGCCATCAACCATAAACTTACTCCAGGCTGTACCATTGCCATCCGCGTTCTCCCACCAGGTGATGTCATCAGTAGAGTAAGCCGCGCCCAGAACATCCAGGTCGCCATCGCCATCCACATCCGCCGCGTATACGCTTCTTGCCCCACTGAAACTGGCATCGACTGTATGTTTACTCCAGGTCGTGCCGCTGCCACTGCCCGAACCAAACTGGTCCACATTCTCCCACCAGGTGATGTCATCAGCATTGGTAGCCGCGCCCAGGACATCCAGGTCGCCATCGCCATCCACATCCGCCGCATACACGCTTCTTGCCCCATAGAAATTGGCATCGACTGTATGCTCACTCCAGTCTGTGCCATTACCATTCGTGTTCTCCCACCAGGTGAGGTCATTGGTAAAGTAAGCCGTGCCCAAGATATCCAGGTCGCCATCGCCATCCACATCCGCCGCATGTACGCTTGTTCCCCCATTGAAATTGGCATCGACTGTATGTTTACTCCAGGCCGTGCCGGAGCCAGCGGTGTTCTCCCACCAGATGAGGTCATCAGCACCGTCAGCCACGCCCAGAACATCCAGGTCGCCATCGCCATCCACATCCGCCGCATACACGCTTTCTGCCCCACTGAAATTGGCATCGACCGGATGCTCACTCCAGGCCGTACCGTTGCCACTGCCCGGACCAGCCTGGTCCACGTTCTCCCACCAGGTGATGTCATTAGCATAGTAAGCCGCGCCCAGGACATCCAGGTCGCCATCGCCATCCACATCCGCCGCGTATACGCTTTTTGCCCCATTGAAATTGTCATCGACAGTATGCTTACTCCAGGCTGTGCCGTTGCCACTGCCCGGGCCAGCTTGGTCCACGTTTTCCCACCAGGTGATGTCATCAGCAAACTCAGCCGCACCCAGGACATCCAGGTCGCCATCGCCATCCACATCCGCTGCGTATACGCTTGTTACCCCATTGAAATTGCCATTGACCGGATGCTCACTCCAGGTCAAGCCGTGACCATCGCCACTGCGGGCATCTACGGTGAACTGCCAGGCGTAGGGAGTTAGCGCCGTACCGTCGGCACTGCTGATTTGCGAGGAGGCGTTAACCATCACCACTTCGCCGGCCTTGAAGTTGTTGGCCGGATCGAAACGGGCCGTATCTGCCGCCGGGAAGCTGTAACTGCCGCCGTAGATGCCGCTTTGCAAACCTCGTACTGTCAGGCTGGCGGCGCTGACCGTGCCGCTATCCACAACGGCGTTGAAGGTGGCAGTGATGGTGGCGGTGGCAGTCACATTGAGGCTATTGTTTAGTGGCAGTATATCGCTGACCACAAAGAATACCGCCACCCCAGCCTCGGAGCTGTTATTCCCGGCATCGTTATCCAACGAGGTGGTGGTGATGGTGGCCGTGTTGGTGAAGGATGAAGGATGAAGCTTGGGCGGTGATGGTGATAAGGCCGCTTTGCCCGGGCGAAACGGCAGAGGTTTCAAAAACCTCAAAGGTTGGGTTACTCAAGGTGCGCGTAATCGCCATATCACCGCTGCTGATGATATTTAAGACCGTGATTTCGGCAGGTAGAGAATCGGTGATGACCACGCCCGTAGCTATACTAGCACCAGCGTTGGAAAAGGTCAGGGTGTAGGTAATTGTATCACCGGGCGCAGCCGTGGCCGGGCTGACCGTCTTGGCGATGGACAGGTCGGGCATACCGACGGTGATGATGACCACGGTATCGGTAGCACTCAGACCACCGGTATCGGTCACGGTCAGGGTGAAGGTCAAGACGGTTATGCTGTTTGGGACGCTAAAGGTCGGTGATACTGCACCGCTATCGCTTAAGGTGATGGTCGGACCACCGGTCTGATGCCAGCCGTAACTCAAGGGGGTGTGACCGTCCGGGTCGCTGCTGCCGCTGCCGTCCAACGTAACCAATGTATTGGTGATGACGATCTGATCCGACCCGGCCATAGCCAGCGGCGCTGCGTTGGTCACCATAACCGTCAGGGTGGTGGTCAGACTGCCCAAACTATTGCTGGCGGTTACGACAACCGTATAGGTGTTGGCCGTAGTGTATGTGTGGTTGGTTGTCCCCCCGCTATCGCCGCTGCCGTCGCCAAAGTCCCAATCGTAGATCACACTGCTGCCGATTGTGACCGTGGCCGTGAAGCCGGTGCTGTCTCCCAACACGGTCGGGCTGTCGTTGGTGGCGCTCAGACCGATGATGATGGCCTCGTTGACCGTAATCCGGATCGTTTCACTGACGAGCAGGTTGCCGTCCGAGATGCTGATGGTGGTGGTATAAACGCCGGGACCGTCGGCCTCGGTCGGGGTCCAGGTGAAGAAACCCGTGCCACTGTCGATGGTCGCCGTGCCCGGGGCGTTGATGAGGCTGTAGCTCAAAGCATCGCCATTGGTATCGCTGGCACTGGCGGTGAAGGTCAGTGTCTCTGTCTCGGTGATGGCCTGATTGCCAATCGCGGCCAGCACCGGGGCCACGTTGTTGACCGTCAACCCTGCTGTAGCGCGGTTGTTGGCCGTTACAATTTCAGCCGACGTTGTCGAGATGGTAGCTGTGTTGGTGAAGGATGAAGGATGAAGGATGAAGGATGAAGCTTGGGCGGTGATGGTGATGAGGCCGCTTTGCCCGGGCGAAACGGCAGAGGTTTCAAAAACCTCAAAGGTTGGGCTGCTTAAGGTGCGCGTAATCGCTACATCGCCGCTGCTGATGACGTTTTGAACCGTGATTTCGGCAGGTAGAAAATCGGTGATGACAACGCCGCTGGCACTACTATTGCCTGTGTTGGAAAAGGTCAGAGTGTAGGTAATGGTGTCGCCGGGATTGACATGCGTGGACGCGACCACTTTACTGAGGCCCAGGTCGGAGACTGCCTCGATTTCAAACGTAGCTTCTGTAGCCCAGCTTGACCCGGCAAAGGCGGTATCGATGGCCTGTACGCTCCAATAGTAGACCCCAGGCTGTAAAATGGTCAGGGTAGCGGTCAAGCCGTGCTGGGCATTGCCCAGGTCCGGCAACAGGCGCAGCCCCTCATCGGTTCCGGCGGTGAAGGCCATCGGGCCCAGGATATCGGATTGGCCGGGACTGCTGCCCAGGTAAAGGTTATACGTCAGTCCGGCATTGGAAATGGTTTCCGTATCGGTGGCGGCGGCCCAACTCAAGTCAACCTGGCTGCCGTTCACGCTGGCGCTTAAACCGGTGGGGGCCGCGGGTCGGCTGTTGGCCAAGCCGTTATTATTCCGATATACCGCTGTGAAGAGGCCATCATAGAAGCCATCATCCCGGTACCCGATCAGGAGGATGTCGAGGTCGTCGTCGTTGTCATAATCGCCCCAGACCGCACTACTATGATAAACGCCCGGCAGTCCGCTTTCGATGCGGGTGAAACTGCCGCCCGTATTCTGGTATACCTCCCCGACCGGGGTGTTACCATTATCCTCCCCTGTCAGGAAGATATCGAGGTCGCCATCGTTGTCATAGTCGCCCCAGGCCGCACTGCCATCATATACGCCCGTTGGGGTGTAAACGACGGTAAAGCCGCTGCCCGTATTCTGGTACACCTCCGCGAGCGGGGCGACCCCAGCATCCTCCCCGGTCAAGAGAATGTCAAGGTCGCCGTCGTTATCATAGTCACCCCAGGCCGCACTGCCATAAGCCACGCCCGTCAGGGTGTAAGCGAGGGTAAAACCGCTACCCGTACTCTCATACACCTCCGCGACGTTATCAATCCCTCTGTACCCGGTCAGGAGGATGTCGAGGTCGCCATCGTTATCATAGTCGCCCCAGGCCGCACTGCTGTCACTTACACTGGGTAGGGTGTAGGCAACCGTAAAACCGGGGGGCGTATTCTCGTACACCTGCGCGACATCGTCGCTCCCCGTCCAGCCAGTCAGGAGGATGTCGAGGTCGCCGTCGTTGTCATAGTCGCCCCAGTCCACACTGCTACTATTCACGCCCGTCAGGGTGTAGGCAAGCGTAAAGCCGGGAGCCGTATTCTCGTACACCTGCGCGACGTTGTCTGTCTTCTTCTTCCAGCCGGTCAGGAGGATGTCGAGGTCGCCGTCGTTGTCATAGTCGCCCCAGGCCGCACTGCTATAAGCCACTCTCGTCAGGGTGTAGGCAACCGTAAAACCGGGGACCGTATTCTCGTACACCTGCGCGTAACGCTTGTGGGGGAGGGTAAGATCATCCTCCCCGGTCAAGAGAATGTCAAGGTCGCCGTCGTTGTCATAGTCACCCCAGGCCACACTGCCAGCGTTTACGTCCGTCAGGCCGGCCGAGGCGCTGCCATTCAGGCCGAATTGGGGGATGGTCAGCCCCACCGCGGCACTGTTGGTGGTGGTGTCGCTTTCCTCCCACATGGCGACGGCATTGCCAAACGTAATTGTAGCGGTGTTGGTGAATGATGAAGGCAGAATGATGAATGATGAACTGATTTGGGCGGTGATGGTGATGAGGCCGCCTTGCCCTGGCGAGACCGCAGAGGTTTCAAAAACCTCAAAGGTTTGGTTACTCAGGGTCCGCGTAATCGCCGCATCGCCACTGCTAATGACGTTCAAGACCGTGATTTCGGCGGGTAGAAAATCGGTGATGACCACCCCGCTGACTGCACCCGGTCCGTTGTTGGTGAAGGTCAGGGTATAGGTGATGATCTCTCCGGGGGCAGCCTCACCGGGAACCGACATGGTGTATGTCACCGCTTTGCTGAGGGCCAGGTCGACAAATGCCCCCCGCAAGGTAAAGGTCGGGAAGCTGCTGACGTTCAGCACCTGGATAGATTGTGGCTCAGTACCGCACAAGCGCCCATCGCCGTCGTAGGATGTGTCCCGGGTCAGTTGGTTATCCCAGCTGCCATCCCAGGCGTAGGCTTCCATAGCGCTGCAATTGTGGTTGGTGGACAGTTCGATATCCTGGTAGAAGAAGGTGAGGGTGGCATTTCGTCCGCTGGTCTGGGTGGGCGAGATGACGTAGCAATGCCGCACCGCTTCGCCGGGTGTCACCCCGGCGCAATCCTCCCCGGCAGTGATGGTCACGGCGGTGCTGTCCAGGTCTAGCCCGTTGGCATTCAAAATCAGGCCGCCCGCTTTGGGGAAGCCGATGTCCTGGCTGCCGGTCACAATTTGCGTCTGGTGATAGCTGCCGGCGGTGTGGGTAAACGCGCCGCTCAAGGTGAACTGCCGGGGCGCATCCGGGGCATAGAAGTCACCGCCGGCCAGTGCCAAATCGCCATCGAGGTCCAGGTCATAGCTGCCGACAGCGAAGGTGCCGCCCGCTTGGTACACCTCGCCGCTGAGCGTCAGTGCCGTGCTGCTGGTGATGGTTCCCCCATTGTTATACACCGCGTCGCCGTCATTAGCCGAGTTGCCGTGTACCTGCATACCGCTCAACACCGCGCTACCGGCACTGACGTACAGCCCCCCGCCGTTTAAGGAGGCCGAATTATCATACACTTGTCCGCCATTCATAGTCAGTGCCGCGCTGCTAGAATTGACGTACAACCCGCCGCCATCGTCGGAGGTCGAGTTGCTGACCACCTGCGTACTGCTCAACACCGTGCTGCCCTGATTAACGTATAACCCACCGCCATATTTGGCCGAGTTGCTGATCAGGCGCGTTGCCTCCAGGCGCAAGTCGCCATCAGTGTAGATACCGCCGCCACCGCTGCCGGTGACGCTGCCATCGCGGATGGTCAGACCAGTGAGAGTAATGGCTACACTGCTGCCGATGTAAAACACACGTGAGGCATTATTCCCGCTCACCGTGATCGGGATGCCGGCCTCGATGCTGAGGGTCTTGGTTAGCTCAAGCTGCGTACCGTCCAGAGTAATTGTGCCGTTCGATAGTCCGGCATCATAAGTGACCGTATCGCCCGCATCGGCATGAGCTATGGCCTCGCGCAGCGTGTTTTCGCCAGGGCAATAGTTGCCGTCGTCGCCATCACCCAGGTTGTCTACCACCAGGCTGGGTTGGCAATATACCAGCAAATCCACACTGCTGCTGTTGTTACTGGTGATTAACTCTACCTCACCGCTGATGGTCGCCACATTGGTATAGCTTCCGAGCGGCAGCGAATCACTCAGCGTCCCACTGAGGGTGATGACGCCGACTTCACCCGGTGATAAATCTTCTACCTGCCACACGTAGCTGATGCTGCCGATTGGGGTGATGTTAAGTGAGGCGTGAGGTGTGAGGTGTGAAGTTACGCTGATGGGCATTACATCGGTGATGATAACACCTGTAGCTGTGAACACGCCCGCATTAGAGAAAGTCAGGGTGTAGGTAACGGCCTCACCGGGGCTGACCTGGGTGGGGGTCACCGCTTTGCTGATGCTCAAGTCGGCAAACGCTCCCCGCAAAATAAAGGAGCTATCAGGTTCAGGGAAAGTGCTGACCCCCATCACTTGCAGCGATTGCGTCCCGCTCTGCGGTCCGCTACCGCACAGCCGCCCCTCGCTGCCATAAGTTGTGTCCCGTGCCAGTCGGTTATTCCAGCTGCCATCCCAAGCGTAGGCTTCCATGACGCTACAGTTGTGGTTGGCCAGCAGTTCGCTATCCTGGTAGAAGAAGGTGAGGGTGACATTCCGTCCGCTGGTCTGGGTGGGCGAGATGACGTAGCAGTGCCGCACCGCTTCGCCGGGTGTCACCCCGGCGCAATCCGCCCCGGCGGTGAGGATCACGGCGGTATCGGCCAGGTCTAGCCCATTGGCGTTCAGGATCAGGCCGCCCGCTTTGGGGAAGCCGATGTCCTGGCTGCCGGTCACAATTTGCGTCTGGTGATAGCTGCCGGCAGTGTGGCTGAAAGCGTCGGTGAGGGTGAACTGATTGGGCGCATCGGGAGCGTAGAAGTTGCCACCAGCCAGAACCAAGTCGCCCTGAATGTTCAGGTCATAGCTGCTGGCGGCAAAGTCACCGCCCGCTTGATGTACCTCACCGTTGAGAGTCAGCGCCGAGCCGCTGGTGATTGTGCCTCTATAGTTATATATAGCGTCGCCCTTATTAGCGGAGTTGCTGAGTACCTGTGTGCCGGTCAGCACGATGCTGCCCTGTCTAACGTACAGTCCGCCGCCATCGTTGGTGACCGAGTTACCGCGCACTTGCCCGCCATACATAATCAGCGTCGCGATGCCATTTTCAAGGTACAGCCCACCACCGTCGTTGGTGGTCGAGTTGCTGAGTACCTGTGTACCACTCAACACCGCGCTGCCGTAGGAGAAGTACAGCCCGCCGCCGTTGTTGGTGGCCGAGTTGTTATGCACTTGCCCGCCAACCATAGTCAGCTCCGAGCCGTTCTGGCCAACGTACACTCCGCCGCCATATTTGGCCGCGTTGCCAAATACCCGCGTGTCGTTCAACTCCGCGCTGCCCCGGGCAATGTACAGCCCGCCGCCATTGGTGGTGCCCGAGTTGCTGAATACCTGTGTGCCACTCAACACCGCACGACCCCGGTAAATATACAGCCCACTGCCGCGGGTGGAGGCCGAGTTATTCTGCACTTGCCCGCCAACCATAGTCAACCGCACGCTGCCCCGGTCAATGTACAGCCCGCCGCCATAACTGGAGGCCGAGTTACCAGACACCAACGTAGCGCTCAACACCGCAGCGCCATATTCAAGATACACTCCACCGCCATGGTCAGTGGCCGAGTTATTCTGCACTTGCCCGCCAACCATAGTCAGCGTCGCGCCGGCATCCCGGATGTATAGCCCGCCACCTTTGGTAAAGGCCGAGTTGCTGAACACCTGCGTATCGCTCAACACCGCGCTGCCAGCGTAAATGTACAGCCCGCCGCCGTTGGTGATGACCGAGTTGTTGCTCACCTGTGTGCCGCTCAATACCGCGCTGCCAGACCGGACGTACAGCCCGCCGCCATTGTTGGCCGAGTTGCTGAGCAGGCGTGTTGCCTCCAGGCGCAAGTCTCCCCAACTGAGGATACCGCCGCCGTTGCCGGCAATGCTGCCATCCCGGATGGTCAGACCGGTGAGCGTAATCGCCACGCCGCTGCTGATGTTGAACACACGCGAGGCATTATTCCCGCTGACCGTGATCGGGACGTTGGCTTCGATGCTGAGGGTCTTGGTTAGCGCAAGCTGCATACCGCCCAGAGTGATTGTGCCACCCAACAGTCCGGCATCAAAGGTGACCGTGTCTCCCGGGTTGGCATAAGCAATGGCCTCACGCAGCGTGTTTTGGCCGGGGCAATAGTTGCCGTCGTCGCCATCACCCAGATTGCTCACCACCAGGCTGGGGGAGCAATATACCAGCACCCCCGCACTGCTACTGTTGTTGCCCATGATTAAGTCACCTATGTCGCTGATGGTAGCCACATTGGTATAGCTGCCGAGCGGCAGCGAAGCACTCAGCACCCCACTGAGAGTGATGACACCCCCGGCCCCCGGCCCCAAATCCGCCACCTGCCAGACATAGCTGACGCTGCCGGTCTCCGTAATCGCGGCCCCCGCCGCCTGATAGCCCAGGCTTGAAAATTGCCCCCCAGCGATTACATCGGTGATGATGATGCCGCTGGCCGTGGAGATGCCGGCGTTGGAGAAGGTCAGGGTGTAGGTTATAGTATCGCCGGGAGTGGCCAGAGTGGGTGTCGCCACTTTGCTAATACCCAGGTCGATGGTTGGCCCCAATAGCTCAATCTGGGCGCTTGTATTCGGTGTATAAGCCATGCGCAGGGGAACGTCGGTGCCCGCTTGTTCCGCCTGGCTGCTGTTTTCAGTCTGATGCGTTAGCCGGATATCTGTTATCCCATTGCGGGCCGGATTTCCTATCAATGCTCCCTCAAGTTCTACGGCCAGGAAGTAGGTTTTGCTGACCACGGCCTGAGAAACCATTGAATTTGGATCATCATCCGTTAAGGTGATGGTATGCAGCCCATTGGTCAGGCTCAGGTCGGTTTCGGTATGCACCAATGTGTCGCTGCCACTGTTAAATAGCCCATCTCCATCATCCAGATACAGGTACAAATTGGCGATGATGGCGTTGGCTTCTGCCGTCGTCAAAGGATCGTTGCCCGTCACATCTTCCAACAGCAGGTCAATGGTCGTCCAGGCCACATCAGCATCGCCAGACCATCCCAAATGGGTTAAATCAATCTGAAAGAGATCATCTTGGCTGCCCGCATTCATCTCCGTGGGGCTGGTGTCGGTGGTCGGCAATTCAAACTGCCCGCCTTGATTCTCTATCCAGATAATCCCGCCGCCATCACCCCCCATTAGTCGGTCGAGGTCGCCATCATTATCAATATCAACCAGTTCGATTACATCTACAGGCGCGCCTGGAATATCAAATTCAACGGAGCGTCTAATTTGGACATCATCCGTGGCACTGGGCCACCACCATTTGCCAGGGGGAACATTGGTAGATGTCCACGAACACAGTTTCCAAAAATTGGGTAAGACATCGTTGTCTGTCGTACATCGGCCGCCATTGTCCCACCATTTATTGTAGCCAAGCACATCTTGTTTCCCATCGCGGTTCACATCATTCGGCCACGTTGAATACGGGTAGCGGAAATTCAGGTTCCGGGCCAGTTCATGACGTGTCCAGCGGCACACATGGGGCACATATTCATGGGGGTCTATATTGGGTGAGCCGTTGCAGGGGGCGGTATTCTCATACCAAAAAGCAATTCCGCCATTGATACCATAGGTTAAAAAAGCCCCCACTACCAGGTCGGTATCCCCGTCGTTATCTATATCGCTGGCCTCTAAAGATGGAATCTGATCGAGCGCAAATCCCCCTGTAGCTGCTGACGAGTCCGGGCCAATGATATGAGCTTTCCATTCGACCGGTGTGCCGCCACTCTTATGCCACGTCCAACGCTCAAACCAATGCACCGAGGTGTCAGAGCCTAGCGCAATATCCAGTTGACCGTTATTATTCATATCAGCCAGGGTCAATGATAAAAGTCCGTCATACGATTGCTTGCCATCTACCACATCATCTTTGGGCAAAACATGCTCTTGCCAGGTGGTGCCACTGCCATCCAGGTTTTCCCAGAAAATTACCTCGCCAGGGTCGCCCGGTGTGCCTGAGGTAGAACTAATTCCGACGGCATCAATGTCTCCGTCATTATCGATATCACCCAGCTCCAGGCCAAAAAAGTTGGCGTAAGTGGTGCTGATTTCGTGCCTGATCCAGGCCCCATCATCATTTTCCCACCAGCGCAACCAATCCACATAATTCCGGCTGCTGGTCAAAAAATCATTATCGCCATCGCCATCGATGTCCCCCACGGCTAAATCTGTCAACTCAATCTGCGTCTCGGTATAGATGTCGGTGTACGTGGACAGGAAGCGAATATTGGCGTGAATGGCTTCATTTTGCCACCAGGTAATGTTGTTATTGGCATCCGACGCGCCCACAAGGTCATAATCATCATCTTTGTCCAGGTCAGCAACAAGTATATCGGTAGCATCGGCTTCAGCAACGATACGTTCTGTCCAGGCTGTGGCATCTGCGGCTGTGTTTTCAAACCAGGATGTGCCATCATCACCGGCAGCCAAAATATCCTGGTCGCCGTCCAAATCCATATCGGCGGCGACCACACTTGTGACCCCCGTAAAATCGCTATCCACCGTCCTCGATGTCCAGGAACTACCGCTGCCATCGTTGAGCCAGGCGATAATGTCGTTATCTGTGTTCGCCGCGGCAAAAGCATCTTCATCCCCATCACCATCCAGATCGGCTGCGGCCATATCGCTGATGCCGGCCACAGTCCAGGCGGTGGGATATTGATACCAGGTCGTACCACGGCCATCGTTGCGTAGGCGAATCAACTGGCTGTTGCTCGTAGAGCCGCCGAGAACATCAAGATCACCATCGCCATCCAGGTCAATGGTGGCCGCAGCATTGGCTCCGGAGAAGTCATTGACCAGGGTATGACTAATCCACAAGGCGGGGGTGTAAACTGTAGCGGTAATGTAGGTTACGTTGTTACTATCTATCATAATCCGGGTGACGGTCAGTGGGTTTTGATACCAGATAATGTCATTGTCGTTTTCGGCTGTCACCAGCAGGTCAATGGCCCCATTGCGATCAATATCAGCGGTATGAACAGTGGCCGCCCCATCCAGGCTGGTGGACATGGTGTATGTTACCCAGGTAGTGCCGTCGCCGCTGCCCGGACCACTCTGGTCCGCATTTTCCCACCATAATAAGCTATCATCACTGGAGGATACGGCTGTGACATCCACATCGCCATCCCGGTCAATATCGGCTGCGGCCACATCGGCCACATTGTTGATGCCCGTGGCGATGGTGTGGGTAATCCAGCTTGAGCCGTCCGCGTTGGCGTTTTCCCACCATAAGACGCTGCCGGCCGTTTTCGCAATGCCGACCACATCCGGGTCGCCATCGTGGTCAACATCGGCCACGGCCACAAAGCCGGTCCCTGGCACACTGTTATCAATGGTTTGGGTAGGGGATAGGGGCAGTTCAACCGCTTGCAGATCAAATAGCCCAATCGCCGCCGGTTGATCTTCTTCCACACCCGGATCGAATAGGCCGAACTCCGTCACCCCAAAGGCCGTGACACTCATAAGGGTCTCGATGCCCTTGGCCTGGGGCGACTCCGCGGCCTGAACCGCTGGCGGGCGGTGGTTCATCATCAGCCCCAATAAGGCTACAATCATTCCCATTCCCAGGCTTATGGCTGTTAGTAGTCGTAATTTTGAAAACATCATTATTACTCCTTTTGTGCATCTTTAGATGGTTACGGATGAATATCCGTAACCATCTAACAATCGCCTAATTGTTCTTGACCACAATCGGTAAATAGACGAAGGTCGTAGAACTATCCGCCGACAGGGTAAAGGTCAGCGCCGGCGTAACATAGTTGCTGACATTACCGGCCGCATCGTGCGCCTTGACCGTCCAGGTATAGACACCGTTATCCAAATCAACGGTAGGGGTGAAGCCTGAAGTTGTGGTCGTCACCGTATCAGAACTTTCCTGCACCTTCAGGCCGTCATTGCTACTGCTGATATGCAGCGTATAACTGACCACGCCGCTCAGGTCATCCACGGCATCCTTCCAATCGAACGGGGGCCGCGTGTTGGTCAACACCATGCCATTGGTGGGTGTAATCAAGGGACTGACCGTAAAGGTCGGAGGCGTGGTATCGTTGACCAAGGTCACGGTGACGACGACGGTAGCGGTGTCATAACCACCGTGTCCATCGCTGACCGTGTAGGTGAAGGTCTCCGTGCCGTTGAAGTTGGTGACGGGGGTATAGGTGATATGCGTTCCCACGTTGAGAGCCGTACCACTCTGATCCGGCGTACCCACCGTGTGTACGTTGAGCTTATCGCCGTTGGCATCAACGTCGTCATTGAGGATGCCAAGGATGTTGTCGGCACTGTACTGGGTCACGTTAAAGCTGTCGTCGTCCGCTACCGGCGCGACGTTTGGCACGGTCACGCCCGCGCTGCTTTCGTTGTTGTCAGGGTTGCCGTCACTGTCCGAGGTAGCAATGGTGGCGGTATTGGTAAAGTCTCCCGCCGTCAGTGGCTGGCTCAACGTGCCGGTGACGGTGATGATGCCACCTGCGCCGAATGCGAGGTCGGCCACGTCCCACACGTAGCGTGTGCCCACGCGCTGGGTGATAGCCACGCCGCTGCTGATGACGCTGGTACCCGTCACACTGACGGGGATACTGTCGGTGATGACTACGCCCGTGGCGATAAGTGTGCCTACGTTGGAGAAGCTCAGGGTGTAAGTAATCGCCTCGCCAGGCACGGCCTGCATGGGTGTGACCACTTTGTCGATGTGCAGGTCGACAGCCGACCCTCGGAGTACAAAGGGCGAGAACTCTGTCACGCCCGTGACGCGGATGGATTGCGGCTCAGGCCCGCACAGCCGCCCCATGTTGCCGTATGTCGCGTCGCGCGTCAGCGGGGTGTCCCACGCACCGCTCCAACGATAGGCTTCCATAGCGCTGCAATAGTGGTCGGTGGGCAATTCGCTATCCCGGTAGAACAAGGTGAGGGTGGTGTCCCGCCCGCCGGTATGGGTGGGCGAGATGACGTAGCAGTGCTGTACCGCTTCGCCGGGCATCACCCCGGCACAATCCGCCCCGGCGGTGATGGTCACGGCCGTGCCGCCCAGGTCTAGCCCGTTGGCATTCAGGATCAGCCCACCAGCTTTGGGGAAGCCGATGTCCTGACTGTCGGTCACAACTTGCGTCTGGTGATAGCTGCCGGCGGTGTGGGTGAAGGGGCCACTCAGGGAGAAGTGACTGGGAGCATAAAAATAGCCGCCTGCCAGTACCAAGGCACCGTCAAGGCTCAGGTCATAGCTGCTGCCGGCGAAGGTTCCGTCTGCTTGATACACTTCGCCGTTGAGTGTCAATGCCGAGCCGGACGTGATTGTTCCCCCATAGTTATACACAGCGTCACCGTCGTTAGCCGAGTTGTCGTGTACCTGCGTGTCGCTCAATACCGCGCTGCCAACGCTGACGTACAGCCCGCCACCCCGGTCGGTGGCCGAGTTATCACCTACTTCCCCGTCAACCATAGTCAGGACGGCGTTACCAAGAGCAACGTACAGCCCGCCGCCATTATTAGCCGAGTTGCTGATTACCTGCGTGTCGGTCAGCGCCGCGCTGCCCCAGTAAACGAACACCCCACCACCCCAGTCGGCCGAGTTGCCCGACACCAATGTGCTGTCCAGCAGCGCACGGCCTCGATTCACATACAGCCCGCCGCCGTCGTGGTAGGGAGCTGCATTATCACGTACTTGCCCCCCGTGTATACTCAGCACCGCGCGGTTCTGACTAACGTACAGCCCGCCGCCAAAAACTCCGGCCGAGTTGCTGACAACCTGCGTGTCGGTCAGCATCGCGCTGCCCCGGTAGACGTACAGCCCGCCGCCATAGCGGGCCAGGTTGCTCAACACCAAGGTGTTGTTCAGCATCGCCGTACCAGTGTCAACGTACAGCCCGCCGCCTTCTTCGTGGGCCAAGTTGTCAGACACCAATGTACCACTCAACACCGCGCGGCCAACGTTAACGTACAGCCCGCCGCCATACTCAGCCAAGTTGTCAGACACCAATGTGCCACTCAAAATCGCCGTGCCAGTGTAAACGACCAGCCCGCCGCCAACCCGGTCAGCCGAGTTATCACGTATTTCCCCACCAACCATATTCAGCACCACACTGCTCTGGCCAACAACCAGCCCACCCCCCTCGTCGTCGGCTGAGTTATTGATTACCTGCGTATCGGTCAGCACCACGCTACCAGACTCAATATATAACCCGCCGCCATTAATAGCCGAGTTATCGACCACCTGCGAGTCCTCCAGGCGCAGGTAGCCTTTGTTGTAAATACCACCGCCGTTGCCAACGACGTTGCCATCTTGGATAGTCAGGCCGGTGAGGGTGACGAGCGCACCGCTGCCGATGTTGAACACCCGTGAAGCGTTATTCCCGCTCACAGTGATCGGGACATTGCCCTCAATGTTGAGCGTCTTGGTCAGCTCAAGCTGCGTGCCGCCCAGGATGATCGTGCCACCTGTCAGGCCGGCGTCAAACGTGATCGTGTCGCCTGTACCGGCATAAGTAACCGCCTCGCGCAGCGTGTTTTCGCCGGAGCAATAACTGCCATCGTCGCCATCGCCCAGGTTGTCTACTACCAGGCGGGAAGGGCAAGACACCAACACACTAGCACTGCTGCTGTTGTTGCTTGTGATTTCTTCCGTTGCGCCGCTGATGCTGGCCAGATTGGTATAGATGCCGCTCGGCAGCGAATCGCTCAACACGCCACTGATGGTGATCAC
The DNA here is from genome assembly GCA_003353825.1 of Chloroflexota bacterium. The sequence goes on along the minus strand of PIVW01000015.1, from coordinate 3,423 downwards.
GCCGCCTGCGGCGGGTGCTAAATCCTCCACCTGCCACGTGTAGCTGACGCTGCCCGTCTCCGTAATCCTGGCTCCCGCTGACTGGTACCCCAGGGCAGAAAACTGTTCGCTCGCCACCACATCGGTGATCATGACGCCGGTGGCGGTGATAGCGCCTACGTTGGAGAAGGTGAGCGTGTAGGTGATGGACTGTCCAGGGACAGCTTGGTTCGGCGTGACGGTCTTGGCCATTATCAGATCAGGGTCTGGGGTCGAGCGCTCGTAGCAAAAGCCGCCCCCGTTACCCCCGCCGCCGCCGTCCCCCTCTGTCCACTGGGTGAACTTGATGGCGAGGTAGATCCGGTCCGAGATGAGGTGCAGCACCGTATCCTGGCCTACCGTGTTAGGCGGAGGGTAGGCCCAATTTCCCCAGTCTTGGTACGACAGACTGCCCCAATTGGCGATGCTGCCATAGGCCCATTCGGTGTCTGCTGGGCTTACACCCCTATCATAGCCTGACTCCTGGGCAATGTTGAACAGACCCTCGGAGTCTTTCCGCGTCAACCACACGTTGGGTGTGAGGTGGTCCTGGTTGACCGGATCGGTCCAATCGACATAGTCGCCTTTGCAAAAGGTCATGGTCTGACCGGTCCACACCTGGACTGTTATACCCGTGCCGGACAGCGCCACGCCAATGGCGCCTTCGTCCTCGTCGTCGGAGATGATGGTCAGATTGGCGGATTTTGCCCCCAGGCTATCCGGGTCAAAGGCCACCTGCACGGTGCGCGTGCTGCCCGGCGGGAGCGCCGTTTCGCCCGTATCACCAATGATGGTGAATTGATCGGCATCTGCCCCGGTCAATCCCACGCTGCTGATGTTCAGCGGTTCACCGGCAAGAGCGTTGTTGCGGATGATCACGTTCTGCGCTGTGCTCGGCCCACCGTCTGGAGACCGTTCGCCAAAACCCAGGCTGCGCGGGTTGACGACGATATTGGGGTACTCAATGTTCAGCAGCGCCACGGCGGCCCCACTGCCCACGCTGGAGCTATACTCAACCGTGTTGGTGACCACGCCACCCGGCGCGTCTTGATCGACCAGGGCCGTGAGCGTGATGGTGCCGCTATCACCCGGAGACAGGTCTTGCACTTGCCACACGTAGGGCGGAATCGCGCCGGTATCGGTGATGGTCAGCCCGCTGCTAACGATGCTCTGCACGGTCAGGCTAAGGGGGACGATGTCGGTGATGACGACGTTGGTGACCGTGGCGTACGATGCTGCTGCTAACTGGATGGTGTAAGTGACGGTATCGCCGCCCGTCACCGCGCCCGGCGTGACGCTCTTGAGGATACCTAGCGGCGGCTCTAGGTACACGTAAGCCGCCCCAGCATTGTTGCCCCCGCTGTCTTCCTGATGAGCGCCGATGAGCAGCACCTCGTCGCTGATGCTTACCGATATGCCGAACCGGTCATTCGCCTGGGCGTCGGAGGCGGTCAGCTTGGTCACTTGGCCCCAGTTATCGGCTCCGCCTTGGTTGCGGGCGTACACGTAAGCCGCCCCGGCATAGCTGCCACCGCTGTCTTCTCCCCACGCGCCGGCGAGCAGCACATCGCCGCTGATGCTCACCGACCTGCCGAAGTAGTCATCCGCCTGGGCGTCAGAGGCGGTCAGTTTTTTCACCTGGCCCCAGTTGTCGACCCCGCCCTGGTTGCGCTCAAAGACATAGGCCGCCCCGGCATCGCTGCCTCCGCTGTCTTCTCCATACGCGCCGATGACCAGCACATCGCCGCTAATGCTCATCCTATAGCCAAAGTAGTCAGATGCCTGGGCGTCGGAGGCGGTCAGTTTTCTCACCTGGCCCCAGTTGTCGGCCCCGCCCTGGTTGCGGACAAATACGTAGGCCGCCCCGGCATCGCCGGCCCCGGTGTCTTCTCCCCAAGCGCCGACGAGCAACACATCGCCGTTGATGCTTACCGCTGTACCGAACCGGTCATCCGCCTGGGCGTCGGAGGCGGTCAGCTTTTTCACCTGGCCCCAGTTGTCGGCTCCGCCCTGGTTGCGCTCAAAGACGTAGGCCGCCCCGGCAAGGCTGCCACCGCTGTCTTCTCCCCATGCACCGATGACAAGCACATCGCCGCTGATGCTCACCGGATGGCCGAAGTAGTCATCCGCCTGGACATCGGAGGCGGTTAGTTTTTTCACCTGGCCCCAGTTATCGGTCCCGCCTTGGTCGCGGGCAAACAAATAGGCCGCCCCGGCATTGTTGGCCCCGCTGTCTTCTCTATTCGCGCCGACAACCAGCACATCGCCGCTGATACTCACCGATCTGCCGAAGTAGTCATTTGCCTGGGCGTCGGAGGCGGTCAGTTTAGCCACCTGATTGTAGAGCAGGGGGTCTATGGTGAGGGGGTAGGTGGCGTTCTTATCATAAATGATAATGGAGATAGAGGCGGAGGCAAGATGTCCGAAGGGAGATAGAGAGAAGTGGGCTGGGAGTTGGCGGCCTGTGGCATCGGTGACGAGCAGGCTGTCGTAGCGCAATATGGTCTGCCACGGGCTACTCAAGGTGAGCGCCTGCCCGTCGGCGGAGAGGCTGGGAATCAGATCGGTATCGAGAGCGAAGGTGAGGTACACCTCGTCGCCCCTTTGGGTCGGAGGTGCGAACAGCGTCAGACCGTGCTTGACGCCTTGCGGTTGGTTGATGTACCACTCGCGCACGTCATCCGTCCAACGATAGGTGACCTGGGCCTGGTCGGTACTCAGGTCTTGCCGGGCCACGGCAGCGGGCATAGCGCTATCGCCGTAGCCCGTCAGCTTCAAGCCAAAGTGCCACTCTTCAGCACTGGCGCGGAAGCCCTCCGGCGCAAAGGTCACCCCAAAGCCCTGGACGCGGTTCGGCGCGCGGTAGGCGGGGTTTTCGCCGGCTACGGTTTGCCAGGTCACCTGGTACTCGGCCTGGCGGATTTGATCTTGAATCGAAGTCCACTCATCGCCGGTTATGCCCTCCGGCACGGCGGTGGTGATTTCAGGTGCTGCCGCCGGCGTGTTGGGGGTGTTAACCGGCCCGGTCTTGTAAGAGAGGACTTGGTCTAATTCTAAGGGCGCGCCATTGGGAAATGCTACGCCATTTTCTAATGGTGTGCCATTAGGAAATGGTATGCCATTTCCCAATGGCACAGCATACGCCGCACCCGACGCCGGCAAGGCAATCAACGCCAACAGCAATGCGCCGACCAGCATCAGGCCGGCCAACCCACGCGCGGCCGCAACTAAGAACCGAGTTTTGGATTTACTAGTTTCATACGCTACTTGTCTAGACATTGTATTTCTCCTTGTATTATATGTAGTGTGGGATGTACCAATCTACGTCCCACTTGAAAAAAAACGGTATCTCTGGCATGCTGGGGATTGGCCCAGGGAGGGCAGTGCTATTTCTCCTTGTTGCAC
>PIVW01000331.1 GCA_003353825.1 Chloroflexota bacterium | reverse complement strand
TGCGAAAAACACTGTCATTTTCTAAATCTGATAGCTTCCATGAGGCGGTACTCCTATTATACCTCCACTATTACAACACAGAATGGTGTCCTATCAGTTAATATATAACCACTACCAGTCTTTAACGGATCACTGGTGAGCGCGAACCATGGGTAAGTAGAATCGATCAAAGGTGGCAACGGTACCTAATTCGTGTCGATCGACGCTGCCATCCACATGAAGCACTTCAAGTTCATACTGGTAAGAGGTGCCAGGCACTGTCGTGACATCCAACAAGGTATAGTCTGCCCCCAACACTGTACCCGACCGCCGAGCGAAAATAAGCTCGTCGTTAACCTTAGCGGCAGACCGCGAGCGTTCATCTGGGGATTGCGACTGAGGCTGGCGCCAGATATTGAAGCCCAACACGTCTGTTTCGCTGGCGGTGCGCCAGGAGATCTGCGTACCTTCGGTATGGGCCTTGGCCTGCGCAGATTCTAGGGTCACAGCGGTGGGAATCTCGCTACAAACGGCGTCTGTTTTCACCAATAGGCCAGGATCTCCTAACAGGATAAAGGAATCCAACAGGTCATCGTACTGGCCAACAGTTCCCGGCGATTCCAGCGGATCATGGGTTTCGTCGTACAGGAAGTTTTTGGCCTCGGTAATGGCCGCGCCCAATTCCATCACTTCGTCGTGAAGCATGGCCAGCATGAGTCCCTGCTCCAACAGATCATGGCCTGTGACCAGGCCAAATCCGGTGGGCGTCCAACTTGCTATGGCTCCATCGTCAGGCCTACGTACAGCGTACTCCGCCAGTGATTCGACCGCGGGATCGTGAAAAGATCCTTCGAGACAAGTCATCGACACCATGATGGGCAAACAGGGTGCATTGACCAATGAATCTATCGATCCCTTATCAAACAGTTTCTCCACCGCCCAGTAAGTCTTGGTGGAATGCCCCACATAGCTTACAAATAGGGCGCCTTCGTTATTCAACGTATCGATGATATCTGCACGACATTCCACCGAAGGGTTGGGATTAGTGGGATCGCAGGTATCGCCCAGGTAGATCTTAGTGATGTTGTAGGCCGCCGGCACCACCTTGACAGTGTCGTTTGGCGCAGGAAAATTGCCATCCGCCACTCGATTAGAGTACTCTCGGAAATCACCGCCACCCCCCTCGAGGTCGTCGGCAACAAAGAGTGTGTTATAATTCCAACCGTTGCACTGGCACTCGGTCTCGTAGGCGACGATCTTTTGCAACATAGACTGCGCTTCTTCCACTGTATTGGCTGGTAGGCGCCCGATGTGCATATCAGGCAGGATATCATCCCCCGTTAGCGTAACAAAACGGTTTTGAGCGGCTGTCTCACCCAAATCGATATCGGTCAAACGGAGGAAGGGAGGGATATAGGTCGGGTTAAAGTTCTTGTAGAGACGCATATCTGCGGAGCCATCACCATACAGCACCACGAACATGGGTGCGGGTGCGGTCCAATTGCTATAAGCATAGGCGAGGAAATCGCGAATCGACTCCGCCGACATCAAACCTCCATTGAACTGATCGTATATCTGTTGGACGTCGATAACCGCCACACGGTGGTCGTTGTCACGATACTCAGCCAATTCCACAGCCTCGCTCCAAAAATCTACATGTGTGATAATGATATAGTCGGCTTCGTTGCCAAGATAAAGCAGATCCAGGGGCGTGTATAAAGAGACCTGGTAGATTACCTTTTCGATCCCACTAACTGTTTTGCGTGCGGTCGGCGTAAGGGCGATATAACGACTGCTTGTGGCAACGGTATCGCCAAAACTGACGGAATAGGGGTCGACGCCTGAAATGACGGTACTATCAAAATGTCTGACATTGTGTAGATCGCTTATGTCATAGACTTGGATGGCATCAGCGCTAAAGTTATCGATCTGGTATCGCCAGGTTCCTGTGTCTTGATTATTGAATAGGAGTTCGTTATTTTCTGCGACCAGCGTGTCTTCATAGCTTACACGAAACCAATTGACCAAGGCTGCGTCCATTGGCTGGCTCAGATCTTTTAGCATTTCGATCTTGACGGTGCTGGTGGGATCCTGAAAATAGGATCCTGCTACCGGCACGGTCACTTCAAAAGGATCATGACCGCTCCATGGCATACTTGCCGTGACATTATCAAACACCTCGTTGTCGTTTATATAAAGCTTGATATGATGCGGAAAGTCAAAATAACCCAACATGCTGACTGTGAGTGTACCGTCACCCGCCCCAACAGCAACGTTGTCGGTCGAGAAGGTGTAGGTTTCTGAGGCTGAAGCCGCAACAGGCTTAAGCTGTAAGTCATCCCCAAACCAGTGGTCGGCGTCGAATTCAAAGGGCCGGACCGAATCATACACAAAGTTGGTCTCCTGGCGTTCTTGATGTGTATAGGAGAGGACGTCACCACCACCGGGCGTGCCATCGGGCTCCGCCATGCGCAAACCATTGTCGCCGCCATAGCTCAACCAATAGACGTTGGTTTCTGTATACTTGTTGTCGGGCAACGTTCCCTCATCGAACAATGAGTCCACACTCTGCCCGTAAAAAATCACGGCGTCGCCATCGTTGGCATTAAATGAGCCGTCCCCCTCCCCTTCGACCTGAATGGCGATCTCCTGCCCCATGTAAAACATGCGAAAACTGCGGGGATCGAGGGTATCGACAGGTAAGCCGGCAGTCAGTAAGGTGTTATAATCCAACTCGTATAGTCCGTCGAACCCAACATAATTGAGTATGCGGTTGGGCGTACCGGCATCCGGCCCAATATAGATCTTATAGGCGGGGCTGGGAGGGGCCCAGTTTGCTTGAGGCGCCAGGGGGCTGTTATTGCGGCTCGCCTGGTCTCTGAGCAAACCAATCGGCGAAGCGGCTGTGGCAGTGTTGCCGGCCATGGTAAATAGGGCGCCGAGACCCAAAAATGAAATAACAAATAGCAGGCCTATGTGGTAAAGGGAAGGATTCTTTTTCGTCATGTTTAACTCACCACCTTGAAGCAAATCATTACGGACAATGATGCTTGTGACTACCGGGCTTTCAGATAGTTAAGTCCTCAAGGAACTGCTTGAGCAAATAGCAGTTCCTAAGAGGGCTCGTTTGAGGCTTTTTCTGGGGGCGCATCACTTTGATAGATTACGAGTACTACGGCAATTCCGGGCATGTGCTGGAGACTGCTTTAAGCGATCAATACTGTGCGGTCACACGCTCCCAGGTATAGGCAAGGTCTGATCGGAATGTTTCGAAAGTGTGGGGCGAACTTTTCACTCCGCCCCACACTTTGTTAATGTGATGATACGATCGTTCCTGGATAGTGCTTGAACCTATTCTGGCTGCCCCGTTGCTACAGGGCTTAGACACCAGTTTTAATCAGTTCAGCGCATAATGGGAATGATTGGACCTTCGAAATCGGGGGGCTTGGCGATCCAGAGATCGCCGATGACGTTTACCTTTACCCTGACAGGCAAGCTCAACTCGGCATAGTAGTTCAACTGACGCACCAGAAGTGCATACTCGTACACGCCTGGCGACAGGTTATCATCAACGAACTCATAGGCCGATCCACGACTGCTGCCGGAATTCTTGGCAAAGATCAGATCCTCGCTGAGGGGTGTAAATGCACCTTTGCCTGCGCGACGCATGATGCTGAAACCGAGGATGTTCACCTCGCTGGCGGTCTCCCAACTAAGCGTCACAGAGTTCGATTGAACAGTAGCGTCGAACGTAACGAGGGTCAGGCCGGTAGGTTGAATGATCTCAATGACATCAGAATCTCGTAGGGGTTGGTTGGGGACAGTAACATCATTGGCGTTGTTACCGGGATTCGCCAAAGCACCAGAGACCGTAGCGACATTAACGGTTACATCATTATCCAGATCTCCTGTATCCTTCACTGCTAAGAAATTGATAGTCACAACACAAGTTTCGTTTAGATCCAGGTCCGTGCAGGTAGATGTGGTAAGATCGGTCCATGTTATCGTGCCCACCCCGCTCTGGGTGGTGGTATCGACACCGTCATTGTCTGGACTCGTGCTGACGTAACTGAGGTACTCTGACTGGTATGTATCAGTCAGGGGCAGGGTGGTGATCGGGGTATCACCGGTATTCTTGAGCGTGATCGTAAACGCAACCGTTTCGCCAGGTCGCACGGGACTAGCGGTTACAACTCCCTTCGAGATGGTGAGTGCAGGATTGATTTCTTCCACTACGGTCGTGTCCGGGGGAGTCGTGGGGGGGGGGATCTCGTCAAGTGGGGGGGTACCTGTGGCCGTGGCTGTGTTGAGCAGATCAGCGGTTATCGTTGTCTCGTAGTAGTACACCGCCGAATTACCTGGCTGCAAGGGTAGGGATCCACTCACCTTCGTCACGCTATTAGTAGCAGGTATGCTTAAAGCGGTGTCGCTGATCACGATTGTATTCAGCGCGATGTCACCGGTGTTCGTTACCTTGAAACAGTAGGTCACCGGATCGTTTTCGACGCCATTGACCAACTCATCAATGCCATTTATTACATCTGGACAACTGTCGCCAAGGTTATGCGTGCCACCATACACCGTCTTCTCGATTGTCATACTCGGTGCATACATCGCCACTTCGGCCGTGTCCTGTGGAGAAACCGGGTCATCCAGACCTGGCAAGTCAACGCCAGCTGAATTGGTGGGATTACCTGTGGCCGTGGCTGTGTTGAGCAGATCAGCGGTTATCGTTGTCTCGTAGTAGTACACCGCCACCGAATTATTTGGCGCCAAGGGTATGGATCCACTCTTCTTCGTCACGTTATTAGTAGCAGGTATGCTTAAAGCGGTGTCGCTGATCACGATTGTATCCAGATAGGTGTCGCCAACGTTCGTTACCTTGAAACAGTAGGTCACCGGATCGTTTTCGACGCCATTGACCAACTCATCAATGCCATTTATTACATCTGGACAACTGCCGCCAAGGTTATGCGTGCCACCATACACCGTCTTCTCGATAACGATACTCGGTGCATACATCGCCACTTCGGCCGTATCTTTGTCTGTCGGTCCGGGCCCCAATAAATCATTTCCAGAATCATCCTGGGGTGTACCGCTCGTTTCGGCTTCATTAGTCAAGTTCTTCGTGATGGTCGTCTCGTAATAGAAAGCGATGCTCTCGGTCGGTGCCAGCGGTTCCGTGTCGCTCTGCGAGGGAAGCGCTGTCATATCTGTTCTGTCAATACTCAAGGTGGTGTCTGTAATGGTGATCGTGTCCAGGTAGGTGTCGCCAACGTTCGTTACCTCGAAGCAGTAGGTCACCTTGTCACCATCCTCACCATTGACCAACTCGCCACCTTGACAACTGACGCCACTGTCCCAACCGTCATAAACGGTCTTCTGAATCTCAATTGAGGTAGAGGCAAATCCGAAGTCGGCAAAATTGATGTCCATGACGATATCTTGGGCGTAGACCCACATGCGTAAATTATCGCCGGGCTCGCCTTCAATAAATGTCGAGGCGTTGCCATCATCATAATATGTTGTCAATACATAATTCTCGAGGGCGCCTCCAGATTCAAAATTACTATCGTCGATGACCACCCAAAAGGCATTGCCGTCGGCGGTGATAGAATAGTCATACCAGCCGGGCTCGGGGGTCCCATCATCTCTTGTGGTTTGATTGGGCGACGAACCATTCTCGATATACTCAGGGTCATCGACCGGGTCGAAAACCCCGTCGTAGCTCGTCCCGGGATCATCAAGATCCTGGCGGAGCGTAATGGTTACGTCATTGATGCCAACTTCGGTGAGGTCCTTCACACCATCAAGATTTACATCTTCCCAAACGAGATCGCCTAATGTTGATACACCCGCTGGGGCTAACACGCCATCGGGGCTGTCAGCACCACTGATGGCGGCAAGGGCTGATAGCATCACCATCAAGCCCACAAGAAAAGCGATCGCTAGGGTTAGTTTGCGACGCCTGTGAAAATGTGTTGAGATGTTCATAGTTTACGCTCCGTTACGAATATGGTTTGAGCCCCTTGAACAGGGGTGTGTCGACATAATAGAGAAGCTGGCGAGGATGCTGCGAGCTTGGGAGAATGGATTGTCAAGCAAAATCAGCGTATTGTCAAGCAAGATAAGCGTTTAATTCTCTACACCTCTGCAAAATACGAGTCAAGAATATTTCAACAATCCAACTTCTATTAACCAATGGTGCTAGTTTGAATTTAACATCGAGCTCTCCTAGACTGGAAGTATTAACCCCTGACCCAGCAAGGAGAACCCGATATCTACAGACGGTTTTATCATAGAACTGTTTTGTCGTGTTGATGACGAGCTGCTTGACGTGAAGAAGCATCCGCTAGCCAAGCTATATCCAAGTGAAGTGGTAGTGATTGCGCTACTTTTTTCGCTGCTACCCGATATCGACAATGTAACTATCAGAGAGAATGCAAATAGTAGTAGACGGCGTGAGTTAGGTATGGTTATACCTCCTGCAAATAGTAAGTTTGAAAACAGCCACGATGGATTGGTGAGGTAGGACTGCACTTCAACTGGGAGTAGGACACCATCGTTGAATGAGGCGTAAAGCCTCTAGCGATGGCCGCCCTCGTTGCTTGTGGGGCCGCCACTGCGGCGGAGGAACTTTGAA
>PIVW01000910.1 GCA_003353825.1 Chloroflexota bacterium | reverse complement strand
GCTGCTGCCGGTGGCCAACGCTGGTTGGCAGATGGTAGCATCCCCCGTGATTCACTCATACTGTTTATCATCGCCGGGGCGATATTCGCTGCTATATCCGCATCTCCATTGCCATGGCCCAAGCTGCCACCGCGCAGGAAATGGACTAATCCGGGAATGATTTTGACCGCCCTGGCGATTTTGCTTGCCGGAATTGCGACTGTTGCACAATTCTGGCGGGGTGAGTACGGCGGTTGGGGATTATGGTTGTGGCTGTTGTCTATCCCCATTCTGACCATAGGAATCTGGTTGGATAGCCCCAGCCCGGATCCCGAAGCTGAACAAGAAGCTGCGCGAGCATGGCATGCTCCCGTCATGGATCGACGCTATGTTCTGATCATACTCATTCTCATCCTGGGAGTGGCCGTCGCTGCGCGCTTCTACTCGCTCGATGTCTATCCCAATGGTTGCCAGTCTGACGAATGCAACAACGGCTTGGATGCACTCAAGTGGCTGGCAGGTAGCGGATATACACCCTATGCCGAAACAAATGAGGGCCAATCTACGCTCTTTACCTATCTCATCGCTGGGTCTATTTCTCTGCTTGGCCCTACTGTGCAATCCATGCGTATGGTATCTGCCCTGATAGGCGTCCTCACTGTCCTCGTTTTTTATTTCCTGGCGCGAGAAGCGTATGACCAGCGAATCGCCCTGCTTACCACCGCTTTGTTGGCAGCCGATCGCTGGCACATCACGTTCAGCCGCATTGTCTACGAACTTATTATGGTGCCATTGGTGCTATCATTACAGGCGCTATTCTTGTTCAAGGCATTGAAAACAGGACGGCGTCGCTGGTGGCTGCTTTCAGGCATGGCCTTGGCGTTGGGGATGAACACCTACACGGCATATCGAGTCGTACCATTCTTCTTTGCCGCCTATTTCGCATACTGGCTGATCGCGCACCGCAAGCGCATCCGCAGTGATTTTGAGGGCATGCTGGTGTTTGCCGCCGGGGCTGCCGTTACTGTGGCGCCGTTGGCAGCGTACACTATTCGTAATTGGGGTGTATTTATCTCGCGCATCAACCATATTTCGGTCTTTCGTGATGTCGAGATAGCCGGTACCTATGCGCCTTTGTGGTCGAATCTACAAAAGACCCTATTGATGTTCAACTCGGCCGGTGACAATGCTGCATTGAACAATCTGCCGGGGTCAGCCATGCTTCACGCCATCGTAGCCTTGATGTTGATTCTGGGCCTGGCTTGGGCCATCCGCTGGTTCTGGAAGGAACTGCCCTTGTTCTATCTCCTCTGGTTTGCGGCAGTTGCCAGTCTGGCTGTGCTCTCTGTAGCTCACGAAGCACCCAGCGCCCGCCGACCCATCGGTTTGCTTCCCGTTATCTATCTATTGGTTGCTGCCGTCTTCACACAGTTGTGGAAGACCTGGGGAGCGGCCTGGGGCGAACGGCGCTGGCGGCCACTAGCTGTTGGTCTGAGCGCGCTCGTAATCTTTGTTGTCGGCACTAATGTTTATACCTATTTCAGGGTACAGGCAGTCAATCCCAGTGTATGGGCTGCCTACAGCCCCAACGAGTCGGCAGTAGGTAAATACCTTGCCGAAGTATCACCAGATGATCGCATTTATATGACGCCGCA
>PIVW01000330.1 GCA_003353825.1 Chloroflexota bacterium | reverse complement strand
ATAATGAAGCTCAACGGCCTTCTTAACCCTTCCAAAGGAGTATTATTTGTTTCAGAAAAGTAGTTCCCACACTCTTTACAGTGACGAATCTCTCTTTTTTCACCACTGCCAACGGCATATAATGTGTGGCGCTTATGATTCTCAGAATTACATTCGGGACAGCGGATTGTAGTTAAAGACATTTCCTTTCCTCCTGAATATGCTTGATGTAATCTTGAGGAATAGTATGTCTATTTGTTTGTTTCACCAAATCCCATTCAACGACCCCAGTGCCTGGGGAGTTGCAGGCGCTAAATGGAGTGACCCTAACCTGGACAAGCCAGAACCAAAGAGGTACGTGACTTGCCACAATGCGATAAAATGTGTAAAGCTAGAGTGGTACTCCCCATCATTGGGATTCCTTTCTTATGCTGTGAATACAGCTCAATATTCTGGTCAAAATCAGTGCCAGCCCTGAAGCGGAGAGGACTTAAATGACCGATGCGGACAACAGCGCCAATATAACGGCTCTCCATATACTGGAATTCTTCATTTTCGTTGTTTCGCACGGACGCAAACTAAAGTAGCCACCTGAGCAGCAGAATATGAACTGGTCGGTATTTTGTATTGGGTGAAGTCATCACTTTTGGGCCATATTCTTGTACAGCATGCAAGAAGTTCATTGATAAGGTACTTACGCGGTATGTAAACTGGTTTACACTGGCAGTGTAAACTGGTTTATATACCGCCAGCTATACATCTGCTATGCTAGTGATGTTAGATAATGATTTTGATTTTTTGCCAGACTTTCCGCCGGTAAATACGCCTGCGGATTCAAGATCTTTTTCTGGAAGACTATAACAAGAAGTGGTAGCGAAACCTATATTAGCAAGACACTCATTCACTGCAATCCAAAATCTTGATAACGCCAATCGCGGCATAATTTCTATCTTTTGGTTCATCTGACCTGGCCCCACCCCTGGCCATTTCATCCCACCCTCGGAGATAAACCATGCGTTCTGCCCCCCCCCGTAAAAGGACCTTTGTTGTTTATGTGTTGATTATTGTCAGTTTGTTGCTGAGTACGGTGTCGCCGGTTTTGGCAACTTCGCCGCGTAAGAATGTCCCCGCCGAGCGCGAGCCTGCGAGTACGTTGCCCTGGCTGCCTATGGTTGTTTCGCCTTTGCGTGTGGCAGCAGCGGCAAAGCCCGATGCCGTAGCAAGTAGTCCGATGGTGGAACTCCAAGAACTGGTACAGGAGCAGGAGCAGGAACCCGAACCTGAACCCGAACCTGAGCCCAGCATCGATATCGCAAACATCCCCCTCTATTTCGTGGCCAACCAGGGGCAGTTGAACCAGGAAGTGCATATGCGTGGCAAGGGTGCGGGTGGGGCGGGGCTATACTTTGCTCGTAAGGAAATCTCCCCGACCCTGGATTTCAGTACCTATCTGGGAAATACCGGTACCGGCTACGCCCAGTCAGTCGCCACCGATACAGATGGCAACGCCGAGGATGAAATATGGGTAACGCAAGCCGAGGGTGGGCTGCTGCAAACGCTGGATGGGCGGGTGCAAGTGCTGGTTCCGCCCGATGCTGTAATGCAGCGCACACTCATCCGCTACCGGGCGGCGGCAGAAGATGTCGCGCCTGCGGAGAACGTGTTGGCCATGATCGCGCTAGAGGCAGAAGATGAACTTGGGCAGGGGCTGCGCGAGTTTGCGAAGCCGGTGGCATTGACATACCTTTTTGAGACAGGGGCATTTCCTAGCAATGCGAACGAGGAACTGACGTTGGCCTATTGGGACGAAGAGGAAACGCAATGGCAGGCGCTGCCCACCGTAGTCGATCAGGCAGGGCAAAGATTGCAGGCGGAAACGGCACATTTTTCGGTATTTGGCGTGCTATTAGTGCCAGATGCAGAGGAAGGTCAGGTGACAGGCTTGTTGGCGCCTTCGGTCTTGGGGGCAGGTCCCAACCTGTGGACAGGCGACGCCAGCTACAGCTATCCCCTGCAAACAATGCCGGGAACGGGTGGCTTACAGCCCGCTCTGAGCCTGTACTATAACGGCGGCGCTCTGAACGACATGATACGTCTCAATGGGGAATCGGGCCATGACATACAGGCGGGCTTTGCAGGATTGGGTTGGTCGGTGGGAGGCTTGGGTTCCATCAACAAGGTTGATGACGAGTATTATCTTTCATTTCCCGGAGGGGCCTACAAATTAGTGAAAAAAGATGGGACATGGCACACGGTGCCCGAGAGCTATTTGAGAATTCGTCGAGAAGCTGCCAACGGTGGTCCGACGACTTGGGAGGCGATACGTAGTGGTTGCAGCAGCCCCACACCCTTTTTGGGTCAGGCAACAATCTGGTACAAGGATACGGCCCAATGGACAGTGTGGACAGCAGAGGGCACTCGCTACACGTTTGGATCAGCCCTAAACAGCAGCGATAACAGACCCCTTTCGGAGGGAGCGACCCCCTACAGTTGGGGTGGCTGGCTGCAATGTGGTTCCACCTGCTATGCTAACCAGGGGGATCACACCTGCAGTGGTTCAGTCAAGGCAACGGCGTATCAGTGGCATTTGGTGCGGATCGAGGACAACGCCGACAACGACATCGAAATTAACTACGCAGGACGCATGCGCACGATCCAGGGCGCTACGAACCGTTGTTCCAGCATATACAGTGTCATAAATGGCAAGCAGTACGTGCATGAAAGCTACCCCACATCCCTAAGCTATGGGGCCAACAGCGTAGAATTCGCAGTGGTAGGCCGTAGCGATCAACCAGATATAGGTGAAACCAACTGTGTCAATCAGCGGGTGTACCGAGACAAAGCCCTAGCGTCGGTTAGCATGAAAGCAGACGGCACGGAGGTTCGGCGTTACGAATTGACAAGCAGTGGGCAAACCCATTTACAGTTGGATTCGGTGCAGTTGCTGGGGGCGTCAGGGGAACGTCTGCCGGTTACCACCACCTTAGGCTACGCCGCCACCGGCAATGGTGCAAACACCCGTTTTTTGCAAACGGTGGACAACGGCTATGGCGGCGTGGTGACCTTAAAATATGCGAGCGAAGATGCGCACATCGATGATTCATGGCCCGGCCACGGCTGCGAGCAAGACGAGCGCTACGTGGTGTCGGAGCGGGAAGTAGCAGATGGCATGGGCAATACCACTCTCTGGCGCTACGATTATGGGGAAGGGGCATCGGTGAAGACATGCCAGTCGGGTGATCACTACGAGTTCTTGGGATTCGATGAAGTGGTCGAAACCCTGTACGCAGAGAACGAACCAAACACAGTGCTGCGGCAAACAAGCAGCAGCTTTTATCAGAAAGAGGGCAGTGAGGCGGACATCCGCAAAGGAAAGCTGATGGAACAGGTGGTAGATGATGGTGTGACCACCTTGCAGCAAACAGTATGGGAGTGGACGGCAGAGGCTGACTGGCCTCGACTAGACTCGACGACAACAAGCCTGTACGACAAAGATGGCCTCAACCCGGTCTCGCAGGAGACACGCTACGAATACAACAGCGGACAGCAAGGGGGTGGGCAGTACGGCAATGTAACCGACGAAAAAGTATACGACGCCGACGGCGCTCTCTACCGGCACATCAGCCGGGACTACTATCCGGCAGACGACATCGCCAACAACCGCTACATTGTCAACAGAATGGCAGAGGAAAAACTGTTGGATGGCAGCAGCGTGTGTCAGGGGCAAAGCCGCATGTTGTACGATAGCGCCAGCGGCCATAACAGCTACACCTCCCCACCGAGCGATGGCTTCCTGCACGAGGTGTGGCATGCCGGCTATGGCCAACCGGCAGGTGCGGGTTGTGACACAAATTGGCTGCGACAAAGCCTCTTGAGTTATAGCGATTCCGGCAACCTTGAAAGCGAGACCACTGCCAACGGCTCTGTCAGCACCACCACCTACGACTCAACCTTCGACGCCTACCCCACCCGCACAACCGTGACGCCGGGCCCAGGGGGTGGGGCTACGCTTACCACCCAGTATCGCTACTACGGCATCAACCAGGCGGTCGGGGGGAGTGGTCTGGTTGGGCAGTTACAAGAAAGCGAAGATGCAAACGGGGCCATCACTCGCAGCAGCTACGATGCCTTTGGCCGCCTCACAGAACAGCGTCGCCCTGGTGCCGACTTCAGCCATCCCGCCACCGAAACCAACGCCTACACCGATACCAATCCCTTCGAGGTCAAGCACGGTCTGCGAGATGACAACAACGGCGACGCACACCCCAGCGCCACTTACCTGTACGATTGGACCTACTACAATGGCCTGGGGCAGGTGCTGCAAACCCAGGTCGAAGCCGAACTGTCAGGCGTGAGTGGCCAACACACCGTCGTAGATAACGACTACGACGCCATGGGTAGGCTCGAATGGCAGAGCATTCCCTATGCCGTCACCCCTCTAGATGAGGGTTACATCACACCGCAGAGCCAGCCCAAAACCCAGTATGAATACGACATCCTGGGCCGCATCACAGTGCAAACCCATCCAGACGGCGGCACAATACGCAGCTACTACAAAATAGGGCAGACCGGCAGCGGCGAAGCGCGCTTGCTCACAGCAGTGATAGATGAAAACAATCATCAGAGCATAATCCGCCACGATATCTTTGGCCGTTTGCGCAAATCTCATCAATACAACGGCAGTTACAGCAGCGGCCCTGACTGGAACGCTAGCCAGTACGCCACGGCCAGATACGAGTACGAGACACTAGACCAACTCAGCGATGTCTACGTCCAGGATAGCGCCGGCAACGCCACGGTGCATACAGAGATCAACTACGATGCACTGGGCCGCAAAACCGGGATGAGCGACCCGGACATGGGCACTTGGAGCTATGGTTACGACGCCGCTGGCAACCTCACGCGCCAGACCGATGCCAACGGTGTAACCCTGTGTTACGAATACGACGGGCTCAACCGTCTGCGCTACCTGCGCCAGGACCTGGCCGCTGGCGATTGTCAGTGGGATTGGGGCCAACCTGACGTGGAATATCGCGGGTTGACCACCCACAACTACGATGACAGCAGCAACGGCAACGCCGGCATCGGCCGCCGCACCAGCCTCCAAGACCGCTCTGGCAGCAGCAGTTGGCAGTACGATGTTCGGGGTCGGGTGATAGAAGAGAGCAAAACGATCTCAGGCCAGACTTACACTTACACCACCTCCAGCAGCTACGACAGCCTGGATCGCCTGCAAACGCTCACTTACCCTGACCCCGGCGATGAGAGTGGTCGGGAAACGGTTAGCTATAGCTACAATAGCCGGGGCTTGCCGGATAGCCTGAGCGGCCTCAACACCTATGTGCAAAGCACCACCTACGATGAAGCAGGTCGCATAGATGTGCGTACATTAGGCGCAAACCTGAGCAGCGACTACAACTACTACGCCTGGGATCACAACCCTGGTCGGGGGCGGCTGCATACCATCCTCAGTAAGAACGGCAGCAGTGGAGAACAATATCAAGACCTCTTCTATTTCTACGATGCAGCTGGCAATATCATCCAGATCAGTGACTGGCGAGATGCACCCTACAACTACGACACCCAGCTATTCGGTTATGACGATCTCAACCGCGTGATCACCACCACGGTTGTAAGCAACTGGGCGGGCAATTACAATGAATCTTTCAGCTACGACGCTGACGGCAACCTCACCCGCAAAGGGGACCCTGACGACCCCACTGACGGCCAGTACAGCTACAACGACAGCGACCACCCCCATGCCGCCAGCAACTATCGCCATTTACGTTACTGCTACGACGCCAACGGCAACGCCAGCAGCCGATTGGCAGGAAGCACACTTTATGTTCTAGAATACGATCCAGAAAACCGCCTCAGTACGGTATCCACCATGGACAGCGCCTCAGCCACCATCGCCCACAGCAACGCAGATGTGCAGCTCACTTGGAGCCCGGTGAATGGCGCTGGCGACTACGAAGTGTGGCGCAGTGAACAGCCCTACTTCAGCCCCGGCGACGAAAACTCTGAGAAGATCGCCACCAAGACGAGTACCACTCACACCGATCCCACCCACATCGGCGACATCAACAGCAACTACTATTACCTGATCATCGCCCTGGACGACGAGGACTGTGCGCTCGGGGTCAGTAAACGTTTGGGCGAATTTGACATTGCTCTGGTCTCGGGCAGTGCTGCTGTTTCTCTAGCAGAGCTGTTCACCCGTCCAGCCATCCTGCCCGACGAAACCATGGCGCCGGAAGCACTGAGTTCCACCGTCATCGCCGAATACACCTATGACGGCGATGGAAATCGAGTTAAAGCGGTCGTCAACGGCGAAACGACATTCTACCCCTTCCCGCATTACGAAGAAACCATCGACAGCGGCTACACCAAATACTACTACGCGGGCGGCGACCTGGTCTCGCTCAAACGTACCGGTTACCCGCGCAACAACAGCTTGCGCTACATATTCCGCGACCACCTGGGTAGCACCAGCGTAATCGTCAACGGCGGCGGCACCAAACTATGGGAAGACCGCTATCGCACCTTCGGTGAACTGCGCTACACCTGGAACCACGCCACAGATGGCGCCATGCCTGTGCAAACAGACATGCGCTACACCGGCCAGCGCTTTGACGACGCCAT
>PIVW01000909.1 GCA_003353825.1 Chloroflexota bacterium | reverse complement strand
TTACCGCTGGCAAATGAAAATCCAGCAATTTTCTTGGTGTGGGTGATAGTTAAGGTGTCGGTGGGGGGGTCGACGGGGGGGGGAATGGTATAGTAATCTACAAATGCATAAATGCGTTCCTTCAATTCTCTTTTGACGTTCTCGTTCGTAAAATCGACGGCGGTAGTGATAGTGTACACTGTATCACCGTTGGCTCTGGCCTGATCGATATCTTTTTGTGTGAGCATTCCATCCATATCATAGTCCTTTTTCACACATTCCCGGACTACTCCACCTTCCAACGTTAAAGCACCGTATGATGCGGTGTACCATTTTTCGGGCATGCCGTAGTGGCAATTATTATCCTCCGCTCCAGGCCACTTCGACACGCTATTCTTTGGATAAAAACCAATTAGGAGTCTTTTATCTTCGGGGATTGGCGCGTATTCTTTGGGCGGATTTCCATCTATCCATTCTGAATAGCGATGCTCCAATAGAAAATTAAACGATTGTACCTTTCCATTAGCCTCTGTTCTCACGTAGTATTCACGCATCATTGGTCCGGCAGCCCAACTATCCCACTCTTCCTTCCACTCCCCAAATCGATTCCATTCTTGAACGTAGAGTCCGACCGGGAAATCAAGCTCAGTTTCAGAGTTATTCTGTACAGGTTGTGGTGCAACGGCTCTGCCTGTAGCTGGTTCAGCCCGCTGCGTATCACGCGCATAAGTACTCATCACAACCAGGCTCAATGTCAAAACCACCAGCACCAATGCTGATGTAAAGATACGACGCATACTCTTTTGATGATCCTTTCCTGTAATCATGTCAATCCTCCCATAAGCATATCGAGCAGGGCGATGCTGCGTGCTATGATGCATCGCCCGATAAAATGTCGGTCGAAGTATTTGATCGCGTTGCCTATCACCATCATTTCCCCCCTCGCATGAGCAAAACGATCCCACCATCACCATCGGCAATGTAGAGATCATTTGCCAACATCGTCATGCCTTGCACCTGGCCACTTGTATCAAATAGCTCGCCGGCATCCTTCTTGTCGGTCTTGGCAGCATCGAGCTCTCGCAAGCGGTTTACCTGGCTGCGATTCCCCCACAGCAGGGGGTCTTCTAGCGGCATATCGGCATAATGCAGCACGTCGTCACTGAAAACCAGGCCGTACATGTCGATACGCTTGCGCGTCAAGGGCTTCAAACCCTTGATCTCTGCCTGTCGCACACTGGGGTTGGGCGTAGGCAGGATTCGTCCCTGGGGCAGAGGTTCCGCCGGCTCCGGCTCACCCACACACAGATCGATCACTTTATCGCCCGTGCTCACATACACACAATCTTGCTTGCCCGCCGCCACATCGAGCACGGCGTCTCCGCTGACAAAGTAGCCGGTCTCCTGCGGCGCCAAGGGGTCAGAGAGGTCGATCATGCGCAAGCCGCCACTACCCGCCGCCACATACACGGTCTCTTTCTCGATATCCAGCTTGTGCGTCTCGCCCGGCAAGGGCAGATAGGAGATTTCCTGCAAGTGCTGCTCATCATCCACCTCGTACATGCGCAGGCCTGTCTGCGACCAGCTATCACCCAACCACTGCGGCGCCTCGGCCACGGCTACAATGTACACCTTGCCCTTCTTGGGCTCGTGGGTC